>JARKQW010000022.1 GCA_029974695.1 Syntrophobacteraceae bacterium
ACCTTGGTTGATCCCCGGCAGGCCTTCCGGCGTCACTGGGACTTTGTCCCGCCGCTGCGGCCTTCCCCCGAAACGGTCCCCGGCGGGCTCGCCGAACCAGCGGGTCGTTGCCCCGGTATCCGTGGTTTCATCGTGGCCGCCCTGCAAAACCTCGACATCGACCGTTTCGGGGCCCTTGGGGGCAAAATCCGTACGTCCGCTAATCCCCGGCACTACCTGAGCTGGGGCGTTCACGAGGTCACGACAGACCCGTACATCCGCAAATCCCCGAGACCTCCCGGGAAGCAACGGCCCTCTCCCCCCCCACCATTACTGCCCACGGTCGTCGGTCGTTCCTTTGGAGAGCACCCTCCCGGATATCTCGGGGTATAGCTTTTTGGCGCACTCCGGACAGATGCCGTGGCTGAATTCCGCCTCCGAACGGTCCCGAATGTAGGCCTCGATTTGCGTCCAGTAACCTTGGTCGTCCCTGATCTTTTTGCAGGAGGCGCAAATCGGCAGCAGGCCGCTCAATTGCTTCACCCGGGCCATGGCTTGCCGCAGTTCCCGGATGTGCTCTTCCCGTTCGGCTTCGGCTCGTTTGCGATCACTGATATCCGTGAGGCTGGACAGGATGAATTCCCGGTGGTTCATGCGGAAGACCTCTGCCGATAAGAGGCCGGTGACGATTTCCCCCGACTTTTTGCGAAGCTGCAGTTCCCTGTCCTGGATCCTGCCGGTCTTGGCGAGCTCTTCCACCGCGCTCAGCCGGTCTCTCTCGCTATTCCAAAGATGCAGGTCCACGGTGGTCTTCCCGATGGCCTCCCCATACTCGTAGCCGGTGATCTTCGAGAAGCCTTCGTTGACTTCCATGATCGTTCCGTCGAAAAGCCGAGTAAGGGTGATGGCGTTGGGAGAATGACGGAACGCCTTGGCAAACTTCTCCTCCTGGATCTTGATGTCCCCCAACAGGCGCTTGTTGACCATGAGCACCAGGCTGTAGGTGAGAAGAAGGAAAAGGACCTGGTAGGAAAGCAGCACCGAGCGATCGAAGGCGCCCGACCGGAAGAAGTCCGTACCCGGGTTCGGCCCGACCAAGGATTCCACAATCCGCACGACGCTGAGCAGCGAGTAGAGGCCAAACACTACGCCCACCAGCCGGGTCAACGACCGCATGCCGGGTTCCACTCCGTACAGCAGGAGCCACGCACACTGACCGCACAGGATCAGCAATCCCAGGGAAAGGTTGAGGTTTCGCGCGGCCAGGTTGGGCTGGACAAAAGCAAAGTAGGCGTGGATCGTCACGAAGGCCCCCAGCACCAGGATGTTTCGCACCTGGGAGCTCCTTTTCCCAACAAACCGTTCCAGTCCGATATACCCCAGGAGGGCGCCTCCAACGATCAAGGTGTTGGCCACCACCACCGACAGCCACTCGTGAATGCTGCCGCGCAGCACAATGAGAGCCAGCCCCGCCGTCTGAAACAAGTAATCGAGCACCCAGAAGCCTATGCCGTCAAAACGCTTCCGGCTCTGACGCCACAAAAGGAACAGGACCAACAGGCAGACCGTCGAGTTGGCCAGATAGCTGAAGACAATGGTTTTCATATCCAGCGACAACATCCTGGGGCTCCTTGAAAGGCATGGAAGGGGGCTGCGTCGACTCTTCCACCTCCTGAAGATCGGTTTGCGGCGGCACAGGCAGACTCGGCGGGCCGCAACTCGGCACGGGAACGCTCATCCCGGAGGCCGGAGCCGGGGATCGGGCGGTGGAATCCACTGGCCCTTTTGCGTCCCTCGATTCCCGCTCCCGGGTTTCTCTCGGCACAGTCTTATAGCAAATTGTATGCCGTCTTTCCCTGGCGATCTCCTCTCGAGTCTCGCGCCATGGCGGCAAGTCCGGGGGCCTGCCGTCCGCCTCGGCATTCCAAAGCACGGAATGATGCCCAACGGCGGCAATCCCCGCAGATGGAGTACCGACTCTGTCCCGACGGATCAGCATGGACGGCAGACCTCGAAGCGGTGGACTTTCATTCCGCCCCCGGCTTCTTCCCCCTTAAGGCTTTCACTCCGTTCATTCTTCGTGATAGAGTCTTCGGGACTCCCGTCGTTTCAGCAGGCGGGCCCCTCTCTTTTTCTTCCTTAGCCGAGTTTGGAAACGAAAAGAGGGGGAATTCGGCAACGGGAGAACCGGGTCGGTTCCCGGGTGGGAGAGATTGGGGCGGGTATTGGAATCGAAGTTGTCCCCGTCCGGAAATGGGGAAGGGCCACATCGGCGGAAACCAACCCAATGGAGAGGAGACAACATGAAGACCCCGAAAGTTCGGAAGCCGTTCGTTGTTTGTACCGCGGCGTTCTTCGCATTCTTGTTGGGAAAGCTGCTGCTTCCGTCGCCCGCTGCGGCCCAACCGGACGTGGATTCCGAACTGAGGGCGGCGCCGCTAAACGCCGCCTTTGTGGATTATGTTCGGAAATCGGCTTCAGGCGGACTCGAGTCCCGGACCTTCGCCGGTCGCTTCCTCGGGTACGTGCCTCCCCCTGTGGACCTATCCTCGGTGAATCGGGGCCCTCTGTCTCCTCATATGGGGTCGGCCGCGCTCTTCCCGCCCAAATTCGACCTGCGGGCCGTGAAGAGAGTGACCCCCGTTCGGGACCAGGGCCGTTGCGGCTCCTGCTGGGCCTTCGGCACGATGGCCTCGCTGGAATCCTGTATCCTGAAAGACGGGGAGAAGTGGGATTTCTCCGAAGCCGATTTGAACCAGAATCACGGGTTCGACGATCGGATCTGTGAAGGAGGCACCTTCTTCATGTCCTCGGCATACCTCGCCCGGTGGAGCGGCCCCTTTGCGGAGGCTACTTACCCGTATCCTTTCGCCGGCACCCAATCCTCCCAGCATGCTTCCGATCCCTCGGTGAAGAAGCATCTGCAAGAGGTCCTCTTTCTGCCCAACCGAGAAGGTCCCACGGACAACGGGGCCATCAAGTGGGCCGTCTTCAACCACGGGGCCGTTGCCATGTCCTTCTATGTGAAAGGGGCTTACTACAACTCCGAGAAATCATCGTACTATTGCCCCGATATCGAGGAGAACAACCATGGAGTGGCCATTGTGGGTTGGGACGACCACTACGACAGGAGCAACTTCAAGACGATGCCCCCCGGCAACGGGGCATTTATCGTGAAGAACAGCTGGGGAGAGGGTTGGGGAGACCGCGGGTATTTCTACCTGTCTTACTATGACATCAACGTAAGGGATCTCACTTTGTTCGGCGGAACCGAATCCGCCGCAAACTACAAAATGGCCTATCAATACGACCCCCAGGGGTGGGTCGTCTCCATCGGGTTCAACAGCCATACTGCCTGGATGGCCAACATTTTCCAGGGGAGCCCGGAAGGATCACGGATTTCCGCCGTCGGTTTCTACACTCCTGAAAAGGATTGTGAATACGACATCTACGTCTACGACAGGGTGGCCGTTGATTATGACCGGATCAAGAAGAACAGCCCCACGGACGGGAAAAGGGTCTTTGCCCTGACCCGGCAAACCATGCCATTGGCGGGTTATCACACCGTGAAACTGCCCAAACGGGTACCAATCACGCCCTTCAAGAAATTCTCGGTGGTCGTCAGACTCACTACGAGCAACTCCACCGAACCCATCGCCGTCGAGTGTCCCATCCGGGTGGGAGCGTCTCCCAACAGTTTTGCCGCCGGGGCCAACGCCATGGCGGGACAGAGCTTCGTGAGCGCAGACCCGAAGAAGAAGGGATGGAGCGACCTGACAACGCGCACGGATTCTTCGGACCAGATCGATTTTCTGAAAGCGAACGTGTGTCTCAAGGCCTTCGCAAAATAGACCGTTCCTGGACCGTTACTGCAGATAGTTGGATTTGAGGATCTCGAAATCGTTCAGGTAGAAGAGGGTTGTGCCCGTATGGTCCACAACCTCCATCTTGGCGTAGGTCTGCCGGGTCACATGGACCCGGAACCCCCGGAAGCGGACCACGGGGATCTGGGACTTCCTCACCAGCGACATCGCCCGGGAGACCTTCTCCTTGACGGCTTCGAGGTCGGATACCAGGATGACGCTCAGCATGCTCCGCATGGCCTGACCCGCCCCGGGCGAATTGCAGTGGAAGAAATCCCCGAACTGAGCCCGGAGCTGTTCCGCTGTTTTCAAAGGTAGCACCGTGACGAAGGCGTCTCCGGAAAAGGTGTTCACGGTGGATCCCTCGTCCTTGATGAAGATGAGATACGTGGCTTCGGGATCAAGAGTTCCCTCGAGATGGTGGCTCCCGGAATCGATGCTGATGTTCCGCCCCTCGATGCGGACCTCGGTCTTGGGACTCTGAACGGCCATCAGGCCAACCACCAACACAACCCCTGCGATGAGGATATGCTTCCACATGGATGAATCCTTTCGACGTCTCGACGGGCAATCTGGGTGTGCCCCCTCCCCACCGCGGTTGCGGGGGTCCGGCCCCCGAGCCCCCACGGCAGGATCGCCCTGAACTTGGCGGAAACCTGTATCGAGCATCCGGGGGCGGGTCCCATGGGGATCGCGTCCCCGGGGAGTCGCGCATCATGGGACCTATTCAATGATCGGCACCGGGTCCCTTTCCCATGAGGTTCATCTGAGTCCGAAGCACACAATGCACCCAAAACCCGGGGACGATGCGTTTTATCATGGTTCATTCCCATCAGTTGTGGCATTACTTTTCTTGACTTGACGGGTCCCGATTCGGTCCCAATGCCCTGCAGGTTCGCGGTCAACTTTCCAATCAACGGCCTTCCTCCGCGGCTTTGGAGAGGAACAAGCCCATGACCGAGAAGCATCCCCCACAGCCCATTGAACCTCCGGAAAAACCCGGCCTGGCCCAGTGGCTGAAGAGGCGCATTTTGGGCAAGGAGCAGGACGCCCTCGTTCCCCCGGCCGCCGTCGAGGATGCCGAGCTGCCCGAGTCCGTCGGTCGCTACGTAATTCGAGGAATTTTGGGCCAGGGAAGCATGGGCGTGGTCTACCTGGCAACGGACCCCTACATTCAACGGACCGTGGCCATCAAGGTCTCCCGCTCCACCATAGGCGCGACGGGGGACAAGGCCAACAGCTTCCGCCAGAGGTTCTTTCTCGAAGCCCAATCCGCCGGGAGGCTGTCACACCCGAACATCGTCGCCATCTACGACGCCGGGATTTACCGAAATTCCTACTACATCACCATGGAATACATCGACGGACACACCCTCGAGCGGTTTTGCACCCAGGGGGCTCTTCTGCCCGTGCGCAAGGTACTGGAAATCCTCTACGTGGCTTGCCGTGCCCTTGATTATGCGCACCGGAAAGGGATTGTGCACAGGGACATCAAGCCGTCCAACATCAT
>JARKQW010000024.1 GCA_029974695.1 Syntrophobacteraceae bacterium
ACGTGTCCAGGATGCAGGCCCCCTCGGCCGGCCGCAACGGGGCCAGCTCCCGCTCTTGGTCCGCCCTGTCTCGATCTTCGATTTCCTTTTCCAACGTCCGGAAATCGACGGCAACTCCTTTTGCTTCGTATTCGGCGAGCCGCCTCCGGGTCCTTGCGGCGAGATCGGCGGTGACAAACACCTTCACTGCGGCATCGGGAAAGACCACGGTGGCCGTGTCACGGCCTTCGGCAACCACGTTTCCTTGGGCCCCCAACCGCCTCTGCCACTCCACCAGGAAGGTTCTCACTCCTTCCAGCTGCGAAAAAGCCGACGCAAGGTGAGACACCTCCGGGCGCCTCAATTCTTCCCCGAGCCTCTTGTCCTGGAAGGTGATGGTCAATTGGTCCCCCTCGAGGGCGAACCTCAGGGGCAATTGATTCAACCGGGCGCAAATCTCCGAGGGCTCGGAAATCCCGACGCCCCGTCGCGTCATCACGTAGGCAACCGCCCGATACATCGCCCCCGTATCCAGGTAGGCAAAACCCAGCCTTTGGGCCAACAGGCGACACACCGTGCTTTTTCCCGCTCCGGCGGGGCCGTCCACTGCAATGACCATTCGTTCACTACGTCGCTGGTTGAAGGTCTTTCAACGTCTCGGCCAAGGCCTCGACGAATCGCCGATTCTCTTCGGGGATCCCTGCATTGACGCGTATGTACCGGTCCAGACCGTAAGCGTTCATGGCGCGAATGATGACGCCGCGGCCCAACAAGGCCTCGTAAAGCCTCTTGGCATCCACAGGCACCCGGATGAGGAAGAAATTGGCCTGGGTCGGCAGGGTTTCGAGTCCCAGGCGTCCCACCTCTTCATAAAGATAGCGAAGTCCGTCCCAAACGGTTTCGCGGGTCCGGAGGAGGAACGCCTCGTCATCCAGCGCCGCCAGGGCCGCCGCCTGGGCCAGTGTTCCCGTGTTGAACGGTTGGCGCACTCGATGGAGGTAATCTGCAATCCCCGGGTCCATGACGCCGTAGCCGATGCGCAGCCCCGCAAGACCGTAGGCCTTGGAGAAAGTTCTCAAGACAAGGACATGAGCTCCCCCCCGCGGTTTGATGTAGTCAAACCCCCGGGGGATATCCGGGTCCCGGGCAAATTCAATATAGGCCTCGTCCAGGACCACCAACATTTCCGGAGGGAGGGCCCTCAGGAAGCGATCCCATGGCTCCTTCCTCACGACGGTTCCCGTAGGGTTGTTGGGATTGTTGATAAAGATGATCTTCGTACGGGGGGTGACCGCGCGGAGGGTTGCCTCCAGGTCGATGGTGAAGTCCTTGAGGGGCACGGCAACCCCCTTTCCCCCCATGGTCTGGACCGCCAGTTTGTAGACCAAAAAAGAGGGGGCCGGCATGATGACCTCGTCGCCGGGAACCAGGAAAGCACGAATGGCAAGCTCGATGATTTCGTTGGAGCCGTTGCCCAGCACAATTCCTTCGAAGGGCAGGTCCAGTTTCTCGCTCAGGCGCTTCCTGAGATAATAGCCGCTTCCGTCCGGATATCGGTGGAGTCGTCCCAAGGTGGAACGGATGGCTTCCAGCGCCCGGGGCGAAGGCCCCAAGGGATTCTCGTTGCTCGCCAGCTTGATGGAGTCTCGTATGCCGTATTCCCGCTCGAGCTCCTCCAGGGGTTTGCCCGGGGGATAGGGAATCAGGCCGGCAATGTGTTCGGGCACGAAAGGTTTCATGGGGTTAGATTTGTCGGCGTGCAGAAGATCTGCACCGTAAGTCCGAGAGCCTTTCTACGTGGTTTGGTATTGCTGAATTCCAGAGATGTATGATCTCTATAATGAAACCCTTGGGAAAAAGCAACGGATTTCTGTTTTCCGAGGCCTTCCCTCCCCCTTGACCTTTCCACCTTGTTTTCCCCCGGGAGTGGATTATAATGGTCCTTCATGGACCGAGACATGGAAGACCTGATTCCCGGAAGAACGCGACCCCCGTCGCTCTTCTTTTCGCTTCCACAACCGCAGTATGAGGACTATGCACGTCATGAGGCCTGTGCACGAGCCCAAAGATTTGGATGAAGCCTCGACCAGGGACGGAGACACCGACTCTCGAGCCCCAAAGATATCCGTCCATGAAAGGCCTTCATCCGTTGCCTTCGATCCCTTTCGCCTTTACCTCGACGAAATCAAGCGGTACTCCCTCTTGAGCCGGGAGGAAGAACGTGAACTGGCCATACGGTACCGTGAGAAAAACGATCTGGAAGCCGCCTACAAGCTCATCACCGCCAACCTGCGCCTGGTGGTGAAAATCGCCATGGACTTTCAACGCTACTGGATGCAGAACTTGATGGACCTTATCCAGGAGGGAAACGTCGGCCTCATGCAGGCCGTGAAGAAATTCGATCCCTACCGAGGCTACAAGTTCTCGTACTACGCGTCTTTCTGGATCAAGGCCTACATCATCAAGTTCATCATGGACAACTGGAAGCTGGTCAAGATCGGCACCACCCAGGCCCAGCGAAAACTCTTCTTCAACCTGCGCAAGGAGAAGGAGCAGCTGGAATCCCAGGGGATCGAGGCATCTCCCAAACTCTTGAGCCATCGATTGGATGTGAAAGAATCCGAAATCATCGAAATGGACCAGCGCCTGAACAGCTGGGAGATTTCCCTGGACAGTCCCCTCAAAGAAGATTCCGAAGACACACACAAATCGTTCCTGCCTTCGGACGATCTGCCCGTAGACGACCAGATCGCCGACCGGGAAGCCAAGGCCATTCTGCACGACAAGCTGGTCCTCTTTCGCCAACAATTGAAGGGCAAGGAAGCAGTCATTTTCGACCACCGTCTGCTTTCCGAGGAACCCATGACTCTGCAGGAAATCGGGGATCGGTTCGGAATCAGCCGTGAGCGGGTGCGCCAGATCGAGAGCCGCTTGAAGAAAAAGCTCAAGGCTTATTTGGAGGAAGAAATCGAAGACCTCGACCTGCTCCAGGAGAGCATGATCGAGGTATAGGCTTCAGCACCGCTATCTTCCCGGCTCCTGTGGTTCTCGCCCATTTCTCATCAGGATATTTCCTATAGAAAAATCAGGAATCTCCCGATTGACTCGCGGGACCGATCCGTGGTTTCTAGGAGCCAGACTTTTTCCTTCTTCATCACAACAAGGCCGGGGCTGTCCTCCCACTCCCCCGGCTTCTTATTGTCTGCCCGGGAAGTGGCGCCGGGCCCCCAACACGAATTTCCCGCGTGCGGAACGCTTGCCCCCGTCGGGCCTCCCGTCAGCCTGTCTTTTGGCACACCTTGGCGTTTTCCTTCCAGAACGGCGAAAGGCCCCGAAGGGTCTCGATGATCGGAGGGACTTTCTCCAGGACGAAATCGACTTCTTCCTCCGTATTGTAAATGCTCAGGCTGAATCGAATGGAACCATGGGCCATGGTGTAGGGGACCCCCATGGATCGAAGCACGTGGGAAGGCTGCAGAGACCCGGAAGTGCATGCGGACCCCGAAGAAGCACAAATCCCGTATTCGTTCATCATGAGCAGGATCGCCTCTCCCTCGACAAATTCGAAGCTGATGTTGGTCGTGTTGGGAAGCCGGTTGAACCGATCTCCATTGACCCGAGTGTTGGGTACAAGGGAAAGAATGCGGTTTTCCAGCCGGTCCCGCAACCGTCTGACGAGGGTGTTTTCTATTTCGAGGTTTTCCGCCGCCAGTTCACACGCTTTTCCCAGGGCGACGATCCCCGGCGTGTTTTCCGTCCCTCCTCTCCGCCCCTTCTCCTGGTGCCCTCCGATCAGGAAGGGAGAAAATTTGGTCCCTCTGCGAAGGTAGAGGGCCCCAATTCCCTTGGGGGCATGAAGCTTGTGGCCGGAAAGGGAGAGCATGTCGATGGCCGTTTTGCTTAAGTCAATGGGAATCTTCCCCACCGCCTGCACGGCATCCGTGTGGAAGAGCACTCCCCTTTCCCGAGCGATTTGGGCCGCCTCGACCACCGGAAAGACGACCCCCGTCTCGTTGTTGGCCCACATGAGGCTCACGATGGCCGTGTCCGGCGTCAGGCTCTTCCGGTATTGATCCAGGTCCAGGCGCCCCTCGGAATCCACGGGGAGCTCCGTCACCCGGTAACCCCGCAAAGCCAGGTCCGCGCACAAGGCCTTCACCGCAGGGTGCTCCACCCGACTCGTGACGATGTGTCGTTTTTCGGGAGCCTGAAGCAGAGCGGACCGAATCGCCGCATTATCGCTCTCCGTGCCGCAACTGGTGAACACAATCTCGTCGGGCTGAGCACCCAGGAGGGCCGCCACCTGCTCCCGGGCTTCGCGGACCCGGACGGCCACCTGTCCTCCAAAGGCATGCATGCTGGACGGGTTCCCATAGAAATCCTTCAGGTAAGGCAGCATCGCCTCGAGCACTTCGGGGGCCACCCGGGTGGTGGCGTTATTGTCAAAGTATAGGGTTTTCACGGGGACACCTCCTCGACGATCAACTCAGGCCAGACGAGTTCTCGAAGCTTGGATTCCACAAAGTGCTTGAGAGTTTGGGCGGAGGCCACGCAACCGGCGCAGGCTCCCCGAGTGGCCACCAGGACCCGGTTCCCCACCACGTCCACCAACTCGATGTCCCCGCCGTCCTTCTTCAACGACGGCCGGATTTCTCGTTCGATGGTCTCCTGAATCATCCGGATCTTCCGAATGTTGGAAAGGCCCGGACGGGAAGGCGCTTGGGGAATCCCTTCCCGACCCAGCGTTGCCAGGATTTCCTCGATGGCCCCGTGGCAACTGCCGCAACCCCCGCCGGCCTTGGTATAGTGGGTAATTTCCTCCACGGTTCTCAGGGCGTTTTCCCGAACGGCTCTCTCGATCTCCTTGTCCGTGACCCCAAAGCATTCGCAAACCACCTTTCCTTCGGGCTTTTCTTCAGCGGTTCCCCGATAGTCTTCAATGGCCTTCTCCAAAGCCTCACGGCCCATGACGGAACAGTGCATCTTCTCCAGGGGAAGTCCCCCCAGATAATCGGCGATGTCCTGGTTGGTAATCCGGGAAGCCTCCTCGACGCTCATCCCTTTCACCATTTCCGTGAGGGCGGAGGCGGCGGCAATGGCACTGGCGCAGCCGAAAGTTTTGAACTTTGCTTCCACGATCCGCTTGTTCTCGTCCAGCCGAAAGCTGAAACGAAGAGCATCCCCGCACGCGATGGAACCGACTTCCGCCACTCCGTCGGCCTCTTCCACCTCGCCCACGTTTCGGGGGTGCAGGAAGTGGTCTTTGACTTTCTCCGTGTATTCCCACATGAGCTTCACTCCTTGCCGTACAGTCCTGCCTCGGGAGGGGCGGACTTTCCCCCCTTCCGTGAGTCCCTTTGTCTAGATGAGCCTTGCGGTGGCCGGCCTACGACCGAAACCTCTGCTCTCCAAGATCCCGGATCCGTTCCCCGGGGGGGCCGACCCTCATCCTTCGGTCCTTCAGGAGCAAAGCTCCGATCGGCCCCCAGATCCGGGTGTTTCCTCGGAGACAAGCCGAATCGCGATTTGTCTTCCCACCAATCTAACACCGGCGGTGTGCCGTGGCTAGTCCGCGCCCGGATCTGCGGGGAGGCGGCCGGACGGGGGCATTGCTTGTGCCGGGCACGAGCCCTTCGGGGAAAACCGCCTGCCCTCCTGGTATTTCGTCCAAACCGGGCAATCCCTATCGGGGGGGGCCATACTACCGGTCATATCCGTCATGGCACGGGACTTGCCAATCATAGCGGGGGCCGTACGGGTTGCTTGCCCCCGGACCGAGCGATCCTTGATGGTCATTCCCCGTCCAACGGCACTCTCGGAGGGCGGGGACAGGGCTTCGCCCCTTGGATGAACCGTTCTGCGGGCTCGGGGGTGGGCTTTATGCACACCCATACAAGGGGAAAAATCGCCCATCCCGAGTGCCCGTCGGAACCGCCGCGGACCGGCACCGGTCGAACGGAACGCGATTTGATTTTACACCCGATTTGGGATAGAATTTAAAATCACGTACCCACGGAACGGCTCTCGGAGGCGACTGGATTTCACGCGAATGCGGGAAAGGTGCGGAATATGGAATGGTACGCCATGCAGTTTTGTGTGACCCCTGCTCAGGATGTCAGTTTCTTTGGAGCGATGCAACTCATCATTCTGGCCGCCATCTGGGTGTTTGGCTTCCGCTTCCCCAAGCCCACGAAGGAAGATTGAACCCGAAGAGCTCGAGACGGAGAGTCGAGCAGCCGGTCAATCGTTCGTCTGATTTGCCGGCAGCGACCCGTTTCATGGACTGAACCGCTGGACGTTCATGACTGAGTCCTGCCCATCCACCAAGTCGAAGATCGAGAACGGGGAGACGCCCCGCACCACCGGTGCGTTCTCATGGGAGCGAACCGCCGATCACGAGCCCTCGGGTACGGGCGCCTTCTCGATGTCTCGGGCCATGGTTCAATGCCTTCATCTCCACAAGTCCCATCCGGGAACGGGACCCATCCTTCAGAACGCCTGCCTTGAAATCGGAAAAGGCGAATGGGCGTTTCTGGTGGGAGAAACGGGAAGTGGGAAAACGACCCTTCTTCGCCTGCTGACGGGATTGGAGCCGGTGAGCCGGGGGCAGGTGATTTTCGCAGGAAAGAATCTCCACCGGGCCTCACCTAAGGAACGGGCGGCCGTCCGGCACGCCATGGGATTGGTTCCCCAGGAGCCGAAGCTGGTTTCCTGGCAGACGGTCTCCCAAAACATTGCCCTCCCTCTCTATGTTTCGGGAAAAGACAACGCCCTGATCCGGGAAAGGGTGCAACGACTCACCACGCTCCTGAATCTCCAGCCCAGGAAGGACGTTCTCTGCTCCCGGCTCTCCGCAGGGGAAAAGCAGGTGGTTTCCGTTGCCCGAGCCCTTGCCGGGGACCCCCTCCTTTTGGTGGCCGACGATCCGACGGCGGCATTGGGCCCCCTGGCCGTGCTAAATGTTCTTGACGTGCTCAAGTTCTTTCACGCCCGGGGCACCACCATCCTCATAGCGACTCGTGACCGGACTCTGGCCCAACAGGTCCCGGGCAGCCGAGTGTTCGCCCTTCAGGGGGGCGAGATCGTGGAGGAATGACTTGAAACGGAAGCGGAAGATCTTTGGTTCTTCCCGGCCGGGAAGTTGCTGACCCGTGTTGGAGCGACGCTATCGGTATCTGGCCCAAAGCTCGTTGCGGGGTGTGGGGGGTAACTGGTTTGCCTCCTCGGCAGCCCTTGCGGCTCTCACCCTTTGTTTCTTTCTCTGGGGATTGCTGGCCGCCGGTGCCTTGGCCCTGCGCCAATCCCTTCCCCTGTGGTGGACTTCCGATAAGGCGACTTTGTACCTGTTGCCCGAATCCTCGGAAGAGGAACAGCAAAGGCTGATTCGGTTCCTGAAGGGCGCTTCCGAGATCGCCGAGGTTCGGATCCTCTCGTCCCAAGAGGCAAAGAAGCGGCTGGAACATCAGTTGGGAGGCTGGAAGCAAATCCTCTCGGGGATTGAAGACCCTATTTTGCCCACCACCATCGAGATCGCTTTCAAACCCAAGGTTCGTCACGGGGAACAAATAGAAGCCGTCCTGGATCGTGTACGCCGCCAGCCTGCGGTGGAGGAAGTTTTCTATGGAAAAAGCTGGGTGGAAAGAATAGAATCCGCCACAAGCGGTTTGCGGCTTGCCGGCACCGGGCTTATGTATCTGCTGGCCCTGGGGATCTTTTTCATCATCCTCCACGCAGTGAAATCGTCTGTGGAATCCCGCCGGGAAGAACTGGAAGCCTATGAGATTCTGGGCGCGACGTTCCTTTTTGGAAAAGTCCCGTTCTATGTCCAGGGGTTTCTGCTGGGATCGGCAGGGGCATTGATGGGAGGGGTCCCGGCGGGTTTGCTGGTCCTCCGGGCGGAAAAGGTGATGCCGTTGCCCATCTCGGGCATGGTGACTCTGGACCTCTGGAAGGGGGTTTTGCTGATGCTGGGCCTGATCCTGACCGGGGCCGTCCTAGGGGTTGGAGGAGGCTGGCTGGGAGCAAGGCTCTATGGCCCGTGGGGGAGGGTCTCATCATAAGGTACCCGGGGAAAGCACCGCTTTGGACGTCGTTTTTCGTGTTCCTGCTTTTGATCCTGGGGGGGGTGGATCGATACGGTTGGTTCCCCCGGGCGTCGGAACAGGAGCCTGAATTGTCGCGGGAAAAGGCGGGGAAGTCCGACTTTCGGACGCAACAGGCGGCGGAAACCGCACGGAAAAGGCTGGTGTGGTTTTACAAATATGGTCGGATAGGGTATCTTTTCCCGTTGCTGGCCGCGAGTGAGCCCGGGGATTTTCCGGAAAACGTCCACCGGGTATCCCGGATGATGCGACGGGATAGGGAGATTTTTGCTCGAGTCGCCGAGAGACCCGGGGAAATCCACGGGATCGTCGAATCCCTGGACGGTCATGCTCGGGAAGAGAGGCTCAAAGACTTGCCGGCAGAAAAGAAGCCGACGCCCGGCCCCCCGGGGGAAGGGATTGGGAAGGGCGATCCGGTTTCCAAGACCCGGAGCGGGCATCCGGACCGTCGAGAGCCGGGGGCGAGTCCGAGCAACGGAACAGCCGAAGGAAGGGACCCTTTTGGCAGCCCCTTCGCCGCCATGCAAAAAGCCCTGCCGCTGCCAACTCCGGGAGAGTTGAAGCGAACGTTTGGAAAATCTCCGGGCGCGTCTAAAAAGTTCCTGTACAACAATGGAACACTGATCCTTGCTCCCAAGGGTCAGCCCGTCGTGGCCGTTCACGACGGGGTCGTCGTATTTGCAGATTGGGTCAAGGAATACGGTCAGGTAGTGATTGTGAATCATGGTGACCACTACTTCACTCTGCTTGCTCACCTGGACCAGGTGTTCAAAGGGGTGGGAGAGCCCGTTCAAGGCGGCGAAACCATTGCCTTGGTGGGAGATTCGGGTTCTACTGATGGTTCCAAGCTCTACTTTGAGATACGACAAGGGGGCAGGCCTCTCGATCCCAAAGATTGGCTGGCCGCCCATACAACGATGAAAGAGTGAGGAACTCCCATGTCTCCGAAACAAAAAAGACTTCTCCTGTTCCTGCTGGGTTCTGCCATCCTGCTCGGGTGTTGGTCGACGCTCAGGGCGAAGCCCGTCGCCGACAGCCCGGATATTTACCAATATCTGAGAACTTTCAGCGACGTCTTGAACATTGTGCAGGACAATTATGTGGACAAAGTCGACTCCAAGAAGCTCATCCACGGGGCCATAAACGGCATGCTCCGAGAGTTGGATCCTCATTCTTCGTTCATGAAGCCCGAAGACTACAAGGAGCTTCAAATCGAAACCAAGGGCAAGTTTGGAGGATTGGGAATCGAGATCACCATTCGGGACGGGGTGCTCACCGTCGTTTCTCCCCTCGAGGACACTCCGGCGGACAAGGCGGGCATCCTGGCCGGGGATCAGATCATCAAAATCGACGACCAGTTGACCCAGGACATGACCCTCATGGAGGCGGTGCAAAAAATGCGCGGCCCCAAGGGGACCAAGGTGAAGCTGAGCATCATTCGCAAGGGGGAGCGCAAGCCCCTGGAGTTCGATCTGGTTCGGGATATGATTTCCATCCGCAGTGTTCGATCCCGCACCCTGGAACCGGGATACGGCTATGTTCGCATCTCCAGCTTCCAGAGCGGCACGGCCAATGACCTCCGAAAAGCCCTGGAACAATTGGAAACCGGCAGCCAACCCCTCATGGGGCTCATCCTGGACCTCCGTAACGATCCCGGGGGATTGCTGGACCAAGCCGTGGAGGTGAGCGACGAGTTCCTGGACCAGGGCCTCATCGTGTATACGGGCGGTCGGTTGGAAAGCCAGCAGATGCGCTTCGAGGCCCACAAGAACGGGAAGCCCCACAATTATCCTATCGTCGTCCTGGTAAACTCGGGAAGCGCCAGTGCTTCCGAGATCGTTGCCGGGGCGCTGCAGGATCACAAGAGAGCCATCATCCTGGGCGAGCGGACCTTCGGCAAGGGTTCGGTCCAGACCGTGATCCCCCTAAACGACGGGTCGGCCATCCGGCTTACGACCTCCCTCTATTACACTCCGTCGGGTCGTTCCATCCAGGCCAAGGGCATCGAACCGGATATCGTGGTGAAACGGGAGACTCCGGCGAAGGAAAGCGAGGAAGTCCCCGATGATCCCCGCCGGGTGAGGGAAAAGGATTTGCCCCGCCATATGGAAGGGCAGAAGTCGGATCCCAAAGACCCGAAGGCATCCGAAGCACTGGCGGAGGTACAAAAGATGCTCGAACAGGACAATCAACTCCGTAGAGGGCTGGATCTGCTCAAGGGCTACAAGATCATGGCCCAGATGCAGATGCAGTCCAAGTAACTCGGGCCTCACTTCATTCGAGCGGCTTGACCAAAAGTGCCGGCACAAGGGAAAAGGACCAAGGCCGGGAAGGGGCGAAAGGCGGTGCGGAACTCGATCGGCCGCGGGACCCCCTCCAAACCACCCAAAAGAGGCGGCGATTCCGTATCTTCGCGAAAGGCTTCCCCCAGGAAGCCGTCGGCGCTTCTCCCCCTCGTTGCCGTCTGGTTGATGGTCGTTGTGACCCTGGCAGGGTTGATTTATTGGGCCAAGGGGAGGTCTTCGGGTTCCGGCGGGACTGCCCAAAAGGCCCGCGAGACACCCAAACAGGCTTCGGCCCCCGCCCCACAGGCAACCCGGCCGGCACCGGTCCCGCCCGCCGCCCCTGAAAGGCCCGACATGGCCGCCAAGCCTCAACTTCCCCCGGCGGCGGCATCCCGGCCCCTGGAGAAGGCTCCGCCGCCTCCGCAACCGGTCGTCCCTCCCCTCCCTCTTGCCCGGGCCGCCATCGTCATAGACGATTTGGGGCAGGATCTACAAATAGCCAAGCGATTCCTGGCCGTGCCTCTGCCCCTCACCTACTCCATCCTTCCTTATCAACAGCACAGCCGGGAGATCGCCCACCTGGCCCGCTACCATCAGCGGGAAGTCCTTCTTCACCTTCCCATGGAGCCGAAGGGATATCCCAAGACCCGGCCGGGGCCGGGAGCCCTTCTGGTCTCCATGTCCGAGTCCGCCGTTCGGCAGACCCTCCGAAAGGCACTGGATGAGACTCCCTTCGCTGCCGGGGTCAACAATCACATGGGGAGCCGGTTTACCGAGCGCGCTGAGCTCATGGGCGTCCTTTTTGCCGAGTTGCGTCAACGTCATCTCTATTTCTTGGACAGTTACACCACCGAGAAAAGCGTGTGCATCGCCTTGGCTTCCCAGTACGGCGTACCTTTCCTCCGGCGTCGGGTGTTTCTGGACCACGAGAATTCCGAGGCGTTTGTGAGGGCACAGATCCTGGCACTGATTCGAAAGGCCCGGGTGGAAGGCAGCGCCGTGGCCATCGGCCATCCCCGGGAAGCAACCCTGAAGGCTCTCCTGGATATGGCCGGGCGGTTTCAGGAAGAAGGGGTCCTGGTAGTGCCCTCCGGTGAGCTTCTGCCCCGGGGACCAAGTCGGCAAAGCCCTACGGGGAAGGAAGACCCGAACCCGGAGGACCTTCAACGGGGTTCATCGGCAGGCGCCTCATGAACCCGCAAAAAGCTCCTCCCCGCAACGGGACCGGATGGCTGGGGAGGACGGTCGACGCCCCCTTTTTCACCTTGACGTTTGAAGGGGGAAACGCTATGCAAATCCAACGAAAATCTCCGGATTCCCATCTCCGGGAAAACAGGCCCGAAGCAAAGAATTCCGGGAGATTGGGTTGAAGAAGACCTTCCAGATAGGATGACGTTTTTGAGAAAAAGCTGTGCGTTTCTGTTGTGGCTCTTGCTGACATCGGCAGCCTACGCCGCCGGTCCGCCCGTCAACCCTCCACCACCCTCCGCTCCTGCTCCGACCCAGCCTCAAGAAGCACCGTCCCTTTCCGTTCCCGCACCCGTGTTCGACTTTGGAGAAATCGTCGAGGGAGAGGTGGTGGTCCACGATTTTTCCATAAGGAATACCGGGACCGACGCCCTCCAGATCGATCAAGTCCGACCCGGCTGAGGCTGTGCAGTGGCCCATTTTGATCGGGCCGTCCCTCCCGGAGGCGAGGGGAAGGTTACACTGAGGGTGGACCTCAAGGGGTACCAGGGAAATGTGAAGAAAACGGCCACGGTTTTCAGCAACGATCCCCAGAACCCTCGAGTGGTCCTGACGGTACAGGGCTTTGTCCGCTCCCTCATCGAGGTGCGCCCCGGCAGCGCCGTCGCTTTTCGAGGGGTTGCCGATCAATTGGCCGAAAAGACCATCGAGCTGTCGAGCACCACGGAAACGTTCAACGTCGGGAGCGTGGAAACCAATCTCCAGGATAAGATCCAGTACAGCCTGGAGACCGTTCAAGAGGGGAAACATTACCAGCTAAAGGTCCGGAATCGTCTGAAGCAAGGCACCTATAGCGGGTTTGTCAAGATCCGCACCGATCACCCGCGAAAACCCGAGATCCTGATTCGCGTGAACGGTTCGGTGGAGGGCGAGATCGGAGTCCGTCCCCCCAGCGTGCTGATCGGGAAGCTTGTTCCCCACCAGCCCCCCCGTACCGGAAAGGTGATGGTGGTGAGCAACAAGGATCGACCCTTCCAGATCACGAAGCTTACCTACGATGAAAGCCTTCTGCGGGTCACCCGGCAGCCCCTGCCCAAGGATGCGGGTTTCAGCCTCGAGATTGTCCCTCTGTTGGAAAACATGGCTCCGGGAAGCAGGACTCAGCTGGTTTTGACCATCGAGACCGACGTGGAACCGCAGGAAGAACACGAAGTCCACGTTCAGTTGCTCCACATTGCGGACCCTCCCGCGGCCCCATCCAGGAACGGGAGCAAAGGCAGCGAGAAGGCGACCGGCAGCTCGCCTCGAAACTCGTCCGGGGACCAGGGACCGCCCCGTTCCGAAGAGAAAGGAAAGTAGCCGTCGCGATTTGCGGCCGGAAAGGGTGGATGCGGGCGCGGGCTTCGTGATCGCTTCCGGAATCGGGAATTGGGGGAAACGGGGTCTTGAGACGATTTCTATTCGGCGGGAAGACCGGCTTCTTTCCAGACCGTCCAGCCGTTCACCAGGATTCGCGCGAAAGGATACCCCTTCCCCAACAAGGCAAGGGAGAGATCCTTGCTCAAGGAGCAGCTCTCTCCGTCGCAGTAGGTGATCAGGATGCTGTCGGGGGGAAGGTCCGACATGGCTTCCGAGAAGCGGTTTTCGAAATCCTGCCAGGGCAGGTTCCTGGCACCGGCGATGTGCCCTGCCCGGAAAGCCTCTTCCGGGCGAGCATCGATGAAAACCGCTCCGCCT
>JARKQW010000043.1 GCA_029974695.1 Syntrophobacteraceae bacterium
ATGATGTGGACCTTGGCTTCCAGGCGTACCCCGGCCATTCCCAACGGATTGTGAATTCCCTCCTGGTCGTCCACGATGTACTGCTGAGGCAGGACATGGAGGATCTGCCGGTCGAAGGGCAAAGCGACGGTCTTGGCCGCATCCAGGACCCGGTCGATGTCCGTCTGGTTCACTTCCCGACTCTTGATGGCGATCACCCCGTGGCTGTTCAGACTCTGGACGTGAGTCCCGGCGACCCCGGCGTACACCGAAGAGATTTCACAGCCCGCCATCAGTTCCGCTTCTTCCACGGCCTTGCGAATGGCGTTGACCGTCTGATCGATATTGACCACCACCCCGGCCCGTAGCCCCACGGACGGGTAGCTGCCCACCCCTACGATATCGATCCCTTCGGACGTCAACTCCCCCACCACGGCGCAAATCTTGGTGGTTCCCAGGTCAAGGCCTACGATCAGTTCCTCTCTCTTCCCCATTGGTTCCCTTTCGACGTCATTCTCAGGAAAGACGGCGCCCAGCTACCTGCCCACCCTGTGTTTTCGGCCCTTCCGGTCGCTGCCTCGCAAGAACCCGAGGACACGGCCCGGAGCCCCCGCCTTTGATTGGGCACCTCCCCGCAAGTCAGGTGCCTTTTGGGGTAGGAAAACGCCCCTCCACATACGCCCGATCCGGATAATTCAGGTCTATGCGGGTCACCAGGTTCAACCATTCACGTTCCGCCAGCACTCTGAGGACCATCTGCAGCCTCTCGATCTTCAGGTCAAACTCCTGCGACCCCAATTGAACGGGCACGGCGCTGGGAGCGGTATAGATGGTGAAACCCTCTTCCCCCCGCCAATGACACTCGGAGATCAACTGGGGCGGCAGACTCCCCCGGATCTGCGCCAGGGCGCCCAGGAGTCCCTTCAGTTGCTGTAGGGGTTCCCGGGGAAGAAAATCCCCCTCTTTCAGTCCCAGGGCTGAAAATCCCGTGACGTACAGCAGGCCCGGATGGTTCTCGAGACGATCCCGCACGAACAGCCTTCCCTCCTCATCCATGAGGAAGAGGTCCTCGGTGTGCACAATGGCCAGGGGGGTCCTTTCCTCGATACGAACGAGGATGGAGCCGGGAAAATCGAGCTGGACCTCGGCATGGCGCACCCAGGGCATGGCACACAGGCGCCGACGAAGCTGGGATGTCTTGACGTTGAGAATGCAGGCTCCCTTTTCCACTCCCAGGACGTTCAGGATGTCCCTGCGTTCGAGATGCCGATTCCCCGTGATCCGGATTTCCTCGACCCTCCATAGGGGGGCATCGAGGGCGGCATGGTAACCCCGGACCAGCCCGGCGCTCAAAAGCAGGGTTCCCGCCAGGGACAAAACCACTGCTCCGATGGCCTTGAGGAAGGTCGCCACCGCCTTCCGGGCCTTTCGAGAATCCGAGCGATATCGGTTTTTCTTCTTTTTGATCATCCCAGGATCCGTATTTCTCGTTCCATCCGGAGTCCAAAGGCTTCAAAAACCCGCTTTTCAGCCTCTTCCACCAGGGCCAGGACCTCTTCAGCCCGGGCCTTTCCCAGGTTGACAATCCAGTTGGCGTGCTTCTCGCTGATCTGGGCTCCCCCCACCTTCCATCCCTTCAGTCCCACCTGCTCGATGAGGGCCCCCGCCGATGCCCCCGGGGGGTTCTTGAAGATACAACCGGCCGAAGGGTATCCCAGGGGCTGGGTGGCCCGGCGATGCCGGAGGATTTCCAGCAGTTCGCCCCGCAGTTTTGCGCCGACGCTCCGCCGAAGGTCGAGGCACGCCCCCAGGACCACGGCGTCCGGAGGCAGTCCCAGGGAACGATAGGAAACGGAGAGGCGGGATTTCTCCAGCCTGTGGCGTCTTCCGTTTCCATCCAGCACGTCCACCCACAGGAGGGCCTCCCCGATGCACCCTCGTTTTGTTCCGGCGTTCATGACCACCGCCCCGCCCACGGTCCCGGGAATGCCCGCCAGGAACTCGATGCCTCCCAACTGATGCCGAACGCAAAATCGCAGCAGGCGGGACAGCATCCCCCCCGCCCCGACCCGGACCCGAACTCGGTCCCCGTGCTCCTCGATCGGGACGATGTCCGAACAGCTTCGGGTGAGTTGAACGGCCGCCACGTCCCACGGATCGTCGGGGGGAAGGATGTTGGATCCCGCTCCCAGGATGAAATGGGGAAGACCGAGCCGCTTCAATTCCCCCAGGGCTTTCGCCAGGGAAGCCTCATCGAGGGGGCGGACGAGACAGGCGACGGGCCCTCCGATGCGAAAGGTCGTGTGCCGGGACATGGGCTCGAGCCACTCCGCCTCCACGTCCAGGGAACGAAAAAGCGCCTTAAATTCCCGCACCGAGTCCCCCTCGGGATTCCCCGGGTCTGAAGGCGGAAGAATGTGGGATGCCGCGCTTCCCATCCCGACCTCATGCCCTCCGTCTCTGCTCGAGCCTATCCAACAGCCATTCGCCCACCTGGAGAATGTTTCCCGCCCCCAGGGTCATGACCACGTCCCCGGGAACGACCATCTCGCAGAGCTTCTCCAGCATTTCTTCCAGGGTCCGACAATAGTGCAGGTCATGGTGCCCGTGGGAGGCAATCTCCCGGGCCAGCCCCTCCCCCGTCACTCCCTCGATGGGTTTTTCGCTCGCCGCGTAGATTTCCGTGGTGAGGAGCACGTCCGAATGGTAGAAACACCGGGCGAACTGCTCCCTCAAAGCGTGGGTGCGGCTGTAGCGATGGGGCTGAAACGCCACGATGCGGCGGCGGTTGGGAAAACACTGGGCCAAGGTTTCCAAAACCGTCCGTATCTCCGTGGGATGATGCCCGTAGTCGTCCAGCACGAGCACTCCGTCCACTTCCCCCTTGACCTGGAAACGGCGTTGGACCCCGGTCATGTCCCCCAGGCCCGTCTGCACGTCCGGCCAGGCGATCTCGAGCTCCCGGGCCACCGCCACCGCTGCCAGGGAATTCAGCACGTTGTGCCGCCCGGGGATCCCCAGCTCGATCTCTCCCAGTTCCTCACCGCGACAATAGGCCCGGTAAGACGCCCTGAATCCGTCGATCCTCACGTCCCGGGCCTGGAAGTCCGCCTGGGAGGAAAACCCGTAGGTCACAAACCGTTTGCCGATGCGCGGCATCAGGGCCTGGATGTTTTCGTCCTCGAGACAGAGAACCGCCTGGCCGTAGAAGGGGATCTTGTTGATGAACTGGAGGAAGGTTTCCTGGATGTGCTCGAGGTCCCGGTAAAAATCCAGGTGCTCGAGGTCAATGTTGGTGACCACGGCAATGGTCGGGGGAAGCATGAGGAAAGTGCCGTCGCTCTCGTCCGCTTCGGCCACCATGAAGTCCCCGTGACCCAGCTTGGCATTGGTGCCCCAGGCGTTCAGTTTGCCGCCGATCACCACCGTGGGATCCAGGCCGCCCCGGGCCAGGACCGTGGAAACCATGGATGTGGTGGTGGTCTTGCCGTGAGCCCCTGCGATGAGCACCGAGTACTTGAGGCGCATGAGCTCCGCGAGCATTTCGGCTCGACGAATGATGGGAACCTTGCCCAAGGCGCGGGCCGCCAGCCATTCGGGGTTGTCCTCGGAGATGGCCGAAGACAGCACCACCACGTCGGCCCCCCGCACGTGTTCCGCCGCATGTCCCACGAAGATTCGCGCCCCCAGTGCCCCCAGCCGCCGGGTCAGATCGGTTTCCTTCAGGTCGGAGCCGCTCACCCGATAGCCGAGATTCAAAAGCAACTCGGCAATCCCGCTCATGCCGATCCCGCCGATTCCCACGAAATGAATATGCTGGTAGCGCTTAAACATAGGATGGTTCCCTTCGGTTCTCGCTGCTTCGGGCGATGCTCATGAGGACCCCCACGGCCGCGCAATTGGCCAGAAAGGCGCTCCCTCCATAGGAAACAAACGGGAGGGGCAACCCCTTGGTGGGAACCAATCCCAGGACGACCCCCATGTTGAACAGGCCCTGGATGGACAGGAGCATGGTCAGCCCGAAGGCGATCAGAGATCCCAGCAGATCGGGCGCTCTGCGCGAAATCTGCATCCCGGCCCGGAAAAGAAAAAAGAAAAGCGCACAGACGGCCAGGATGCCCGCAAATCCAAGCTCCTCTCCGATGACGGCCAGGATGAAATCCGTGTGGGATTCGGGCAGGTAGAACAGCTTCTGTTGACCGGCTCCCAACCCCTTGCCCAGCAGGCCGCCGGACCCCACGGCAATCCAGGCCTGAATCAGCTGGTAGCCCGAGTCCAACGGGTCCGTCCAGGGATTTCGAAAGGCCGTGACGCGCTCCCACCGGTAGGGAACCAGGTAGACGAACTTGTAGAATCCCAGGACGGCGACGGGAACCAGGGTCAACAGCTGCCCGAAGGGCACCCCGCCGACGGCCAGCAACAGGACCGTGATGCATCCGACGACGAAGGTGTTTCCAAAGTCGGGCTCGAGGAGCACCAGCACGCTGAGAATTCCGCACAACAGCACATGGGGCAAAAACCCGATCCATACCTGCCGGATCCGATCCTGCTTCTTAACCAACGAGACACTCAGAAAAAGGACCCAAATCACCTTGGCGTACTCGGCCGGTTGCAGGGAAAACCCTCTCCACTGGAACCAGCGTCTTGCATGGTTGAATTCTGCACCGACCCCAGGAATGAGTACGAGCATCAAAGCTGCGATGGACAAGAGAAACATCCACCTCGCCTGTTCCTTGTACCACCCATGGGGAATACGCCGTACCAGTACGATGATTCCGATGCCTAGAGCGATACATATGAGTTGCCTTTTCAGGTAATGGGATGGGGACTTCAACAACGCCGCCCTCTCCGCCAGCTCCTTGAACGGAGCCGTGGAACTTGCGCTGTAGACCATGATCAAACCCAAAAGGACGAGAAACGACACCACGATCCATAGATGAAGCTCGAGGGGCAGGGATGCCGGGATGCTTTCGGTTTCCCGGGCGGCGGGTTCCATGCCGAAAGCCGAAGTGTCTGCGCTGGGTCTCAACATCGTTTTCCCTGCCCTGGGGAGCCGTGGCTCGAAAAAAGTGCCGTTCCTGGGGGGTTCATGAGCCTGTCGCCTCGTTGCCCAGGTGAGAAACCAGTTGCTGGAAGTGGTTCCCCCTCTGGGAATAGCTTTCGTACTGGTCGAAGGAAGAGCATGCGGGGGACAGGAGAACCACGTCTCCCGATCGTGCGTCTTTTACGGCCTCCCGAAAGGCTTCGGGCAGGTTCGCAAAGGATCGGACGGAAACCCAGGGATCGAGCTCCTGGACCATGCGGGGAGCCGCCTCTCCAAAGGCATAGACGGCTTTTCCCAGCCTCTTCATCCGTTCTCCGATGGGGGAGTAGGACCCCAGCTTGTCCTTTCCTCCCAGGAGGAGCAGCACCGGCTGTCGGAAGTTCTCGAGGGCCTTGACCACCGCCCCCACGTTGGTTCCCTTGGAATCGTCGTAGAAATCGATCCCCATCCAGGTGCGCACCCATTGCAGCCGATGGGGCAAAACCCGGTATTGCCGGACCGTCTGTTCCAGGACTTCCCGGGGGATCCCCAGGGACGCCGCGACAAGGCCCGCAGCCAGGATGTTCTCCTCGTTGTGCACTCCGCGAAGAGACGACCCCTTGAGAGAGAACAAGTAGTCTTCTCCTCCCGGCAGCCGCACCCGCACTTCCCGATTTCGGAGAACGGCATGGGCTGTGGAATCGTTGCGGCTGTAAAACAGCACCCGGCCTGGGAGATCCCCGGCGCGCGCCGTGCAAACGGGATCGTCCCCATTGAGAATCGCCAAGTGGGACGAGGTTTGCCTTTTGAAGAGGGACAGCTTCGAGTCCGCGTAGGAAGAGAAGCCGTCGTATCGATCCAGATGGTCTTCGGTGACGTTTAGCAGGATGCCGATCTCCGGGCAGAATCGAGGAGCCGTGTCCAACTGAAAGCTGCTGACCTCCAACACGAGGAAATCCGCTTCCCGACCGGAAGCAACCCACTCGCTCAAGGGAGTCCCGATGTTTCCCCCCACGAAGACCTGCTTTCCCGCCCGCCGCAGCATTTCGCCGATGAGGGAGGTGGTGGTGGTCTTCCCGTTGGTGCCGGTCACGGCGATGACCGGGGTCGTGGTCATGCGCCATGCCCACTCGAGCTCTCCCACGATCTCGATCCCCTTTTGGGCCGCTTTTCGCAGGGGTTCGATCTCGAGGGGAATCCCGGGACTCACGATAATCTGGTCGGCCTCCAGGAAGTCCTCCACCCGGTGGGTCCCCAGGCGAAGCCCGCAGCCCTTTGCTTCGAGGGAATCCAGCATTCCTCCGAATTCTTCCCGCCTTTTCAGGTCCGTGGCGGTCACCCGGACACCGTGACGAAAAAGCAGCTCACAGACCGATCTTCCCGATATTCCCAGCCCCACCACCAGGGCCTTCTTGGGCATGGCGGCACCCGGCCGCATCGCTTTCATGAGTCCATCATCCCTTCCACGACCCGCTCCATGGTCATACCTCGGGACCCCTTTACGACGATCCAGGCATCCCGAGGCATCCAATCCCGGAGCCGCTCCACCGCTTCCTCATGGCTTCCCGCATGGAAGCACGACGAAGCGGAAAGCCCGGCATCCCGAGCACCTCGTTGGATCTCCCGCCCGAATTCTCCCATGGTGATCAAGAAGCGAATTCCCGAGGCCCCGACCTGGAACCCCACTTCATAATGAAGAGCGGCGCTCCCCGGCCCCAGTTCCCTCATCTCCCCGAGAACCGCCAGGACGGGTCTCCCCGAGCTTGCGGCCACCACGGTCCGCACCGAAGCGAGCATGGACTGGGGATTGGCGTTGTACGTATCGTCGATGAGGATTCTTTCTCCGGCAAGCCGGTGCATCTGCATACGCTGCTTCACCGGCTGATGCAGGGAAAGACCACGGACAACGCTCTCGGGGGATTCCCCCAATGCCCAGGCAAGGGCTGCGGCGGCCACGGCGTTTTGAACCTGGTGCATCCCCAAAACCGAAAGCCGGGCGGGGACGGTCTCCTTTCCCAGACGCAGGGGAAACACACTGACCCCTTCCTTCACCTCCACGGGACCCCCGAGAGCCACCATGGCTTCCTGCTTTTGCAGGGAATAGGTCACCCGCCTGCACTCGAGCCTTTTCGAGAATGTTTCCAGCCGCTCGTCGTCCAGGTTGATGACGGCCACGCCCCCGGCTCCCAGGCTCGAGAGCAGCTTTCCCTTTTCTTCGAGGATTCGATCCAGGGACCCCAGTCCCTCGAGGTGAGCCGGATGAACGTTGGTGACGATGCCGGCCGTCGGCACGGCCATGTGCACCAGCCGATCCATCTCCCCGGGAACATTGATCCCCATCTCCACCACGGCAATCTCGTGGTCCGGCTCGAGAGACAGGAGCGTGAGGGGAACTCCCACCAGGTTGTTGAAGTTCCCGCGGTTCTTGAGCACCTTCCTGCCCTGCCCCAAAATGGCGGACACCATCTCCTTGGTGCTGGTTTTTCCGTTGCTGCCGGTGATCCCCGCCACGGGAACCGTGAACCGGGACCGGTGGAATCGAGCGAGCTGTCCCAGGGCCGTCAAGGTGTCCGGCACTCGAACGACGGTCACATGGGAGGGCGCCGGAACAGGCCGTTCGTCCGGGAGTCGGGAAACCACGAGGGTTTCGGCTCCCTTTTCCACCGCCGCCCCTAGGAAATCGTGGGCATCGTGGTTTTCCCCCCGCAGGGCAACGAAGGCGTCCCCCGGTTCGATGCTGCGGGTGTCGGTGGAAATCCTGCCGACGGAGCCGACGGGGGAACCCTGCAGAAGGGTGCCCCGGGTGGCTTCCAGGATGTCCGATCTCGTCCAGTTCATGGTCATGCTCACCCTGCGCGGCTACGAGGATTCTTCCCCGCTGCCCAGAAACTCCCGGACCACCACGCGATCATCGAAGGGAAGGACGGTGGTCCCCACAATCTGATAGGTTTCGTGCCCTTTCCCCCCGATGAAGATCACATCTCCCGCACGAGCCCAGGACAGGGCCAGCTCGATGCCCTTCCTGCGGTCCGCGACCACCGAGTACCCCCGGGCGGGAAGATCCTCCCGGTCGGGATCGAGGTACGGCATGCCTTCTTCCCGCACCCCCGGCTCGATTTCCCGGATAATCTCCTCGGGAACCTCCGTCCGGGGATTGTCGCTGGTGATGACCACCAGGTCGGCCCAACGGGCGGCAGTCTTTCCCATGAGGGGGCGCTTGCCCCGGTCCCGGTCCCCGCCGCATCCAAAGACCGCCACCAGCCGTCCTCGAGTCATTTCCCGGAGACAACTCAGGCTCTTTTCCATGGCGTCGGGGGTATGGGCGTAGTCCACCACCACCTGGAAGTCCAAGCGCGAGGGAACGGCCACCTGCTGGAGACGCCCGTCCACGGAATGAATTTCGGCCAGACCGCTCCTGACGGCCTCCCCGGGAATTCCCACGGAAAGGGCCGCGGAAGCCGCCGACAGGAGATTGTACAGGTTGAGCCTTCCCAGCAGCGGGGACTCGATCTTCAGGAGTCCCGCCGGGGTGATCAGTTCCGCCCGGATTCCCCGGGTCCCCAGGTCCGCGCCTCGGACTCGGACCGTCGCCTCGGGGCGATCCACCGAGTAGGTCCAGATTTCCCCCGCCACCGACCGGGCCAGTCGTTCGCCGTATGGATCGTCAAGGTTGATGACCGATGCTCCGCGTTCCCGGCCCGAAGATAGGAATTGAGTGAAAAGCAGGGACTTGGCCGCAAAGTACTCTTCCATACTCCCGTGAAAATCCAGGTGGTCCCGGCTCAGGTTGGTGAAAACGCCCGCCTTGAAAAAACAGCCTTCCACCCGGCCCAAGGCCAGGGAATGAGAGGAGACTTCCATGACCACGTGGGTGACCCCGGCTCCCCGCATCTCGTGGAGGAGACGCTGCAGGTCGAGGGATTCGGGAGTGGTCATGGGTGCGGCCCGCCGGGTTCCTGGCCATCGATATCCCAGGGTGCCCAGGACCCCGACGCCATGGCCCCCCTGGGCCAGGATCCCTTCCAGGAGCAGGGTGGTGGTTGTCTTTCCGTTGGTCCCCGTCACCCCGATGAGGTTCAATCCCCGGGAGGGATGGTCGAAGAAGTTTGCCGAAAGACGAGCCAGGGCCCTGCGACTGTCGGGGACCCGGATCCAGGGCAGAGCGACCCCGTTTTCCGGTTCGGATTCGGCCACTATGGCCTGGGCTCCCCGTTGGACGGCGTCCCGGATGAACGCCCCGCCGTCCTGCCGGGTTCCTCGGACCGCCACAAACAGGTCTCCCCGTGAGACCTGCCGGCTGTCGTAGGCCACCCCGCCGATGGGAGTGCCGATGTTTCCCCGGGCGTCGAGGACTTCCAGGCCATCCAACAAAGTACCCAGTGCCTTCTGCATTTGCCGTCCGTTCCTTTGGGGGGCTCCCGCGCCCCCCGGATTCATGACCCCTTAAGCAACCTCATCGAGTCCCGGTTTCCCGGACGTCGTTCAGCACCAATTCCACGGTTCCTTTGGACTTCAACGGCGTACCCACCTCGGGAGACTGGCTCACCACGGTCCCTCGGCCCCGCAGCTTCACCTGGGCGTCCAGGGGGGCCAGTCGTTGAAGGGCCTCTTGAAGACTCAATCCCGAAACGTCGGGCATCTTGCTCGATGCCGCGTTCTCGACGGCAGGAGGAGACTTGGTCGATTCCTTTTTCGGTGCATTCACCAGCTTCAGTTTCGGACCGTTGCCGGTTCTCCCGGGGGAAGGCGACACCCCCAGGTACGGGAGCGCTTTTGCCGCCACGTTCTTGAAGACGGGGGCAGCCACCACTCCACCGTAGATGGCCCCGTGGGGTTCGTGGATGACGACGCTGATGACCAGGCGAGGCTTCTCTGCAGGGACAAAACCGGTAAACAGGGACGTGTATTTGTTGGAAGCATACCGTTTCGTGGCAGGGTCCAGCATCTGTGCCGTGCCGGTCTTGCCTGCCGCGGAATATCCTTCAGGAGCCGCATTCACTCCGGTACCGCCTTCTTGAGTCACACTTTGCATCATATCACGGATCTGCTGCGCCGTCTTGGATTGAATTGTCCGGCGGGTGGGTTTGGTCCTCAGGGGCTCCGTCGGCCTCGAATCGCTGTCCACGATTCCTAGGACCACCCGGCTCTGCTTCCATTCTCCCCCGTTGGCGATGCAACCGATCCCGGCCGTGAGCTGCAGGGCCGTGACGCCGATGCTCTGGCCGAACCCCGTGGTGGCAAGGTCGATGGGGCGCCACTTCTTCCAGCTGCGAACCAATCCCCGGGCTTCTCCGGGGAGCTCGACCCCCGTGCGGGAACCGAAACCGAACCCCTTGATGTGTCGGTGATACCGCTCTCCGCCCAACTGGAGGGCCAACTTCCCCGCGGCAATGTTGCTCGAATACTTGATCACCTCGGGGATGGTGAGCCATCCGTAAGGATGGACGTCGTTGACCATGTGGCCCGCCAGGACGCACTTGCCGTTTTCGCAAAAAACCCGGTCCTTTTCCCGGACGCTCCCCTCCTCCAGGGCCGCGCTCACCAGGAACACCTTGAAGGTGGAACCCGGTTCGAAGAAATCGGTAATGGATCGGTTTCTCCAGATTTCCGCGTTCTTCTTTCCCTCGAGATTGGGATCGAAAGAAGGCCAGTTGGCCATGGCCAGGATTTCGAAGGTGTCGGGATCCATCACGACCACCTCACCCGAGGCCGCCCGGTACTTCCGGACGCACTTCTCGAGTTCGCTTTCGCACAGGTATTGGAGGTATGCGTCGATGGTGAGCGTCACCCCGAAGTTCTCCTTGATTTCGGGCGGCGGGTCCGCATTGAGCCACAGGTACTTGCGAACCCCGTCCCTGTGTTGGGAAAAGGTGGTCGTGCTCTGCCGCAAAACCCGGTCGAAAGATTTCTCAATACCCTCGAGCCCCGTCCCGTCCCGTCCCACAAACCCGACCACATGACCGGCAATCTGCCGGTGGGGATAGAATCGGCGATACTCTTGGATGAGGTTGAGCCCCCGGGCGCGCAGCTTCTCGACGGCCAGGGCCTGCTGGTCCGTGAGGTGACGCTTGAGCCAGACGAACTTGCGGCCGCTGGCCAGTCTTTTCTCCAAAGTCGCCTTGGGTTCTCCCAGGATGGGAGCCAGACGGGTCGCCAGTTGTGCGGAGTTTTCCACCATTTCGCAGTCGGCGTAGAGGGAGTGCTGGGGGACCGAGTAGGCCAGGAGCCTTCCCTGGCGGTCGTAGATGGAACCCCGGTATGTGGGAACCTGAAAGGTCGTCTCCATCTGTGCCCGTTCCCTCTGGAGCCAGACCTGATGTTCCCACACCTGGAGGCGCAGGGCCTTGAAAAGAATGAGGCAAAGCACGGAAAGGACCAGGACGTTGCAGAACGCGTAGCAGGACCAGTATCGAGCGCTCAGGAAATTCCTGCCGTTTCGTGCATCCATTCCTCACCACTCCCTGCGGACTCCCGTGCCGCGAACATCGCGGCCGTAACCAATTGCGGCAAACTCGTTTCCGGGACCTCTTTCTGCGTTGGGCGCGTCAACGCAGGCTGATCTTTTGATCGGGCCGGGGTGGAACCAGCCCCAGCTGTATCCGGCCGACCTCTTCCATGTGGAAGGGGTCCTGGAGACGCACCCATTCCAGGCGCAGTTTCCTTTGAACCGAGAGCAGCTGTTCGTATTCGTCATGGAGCCTTGCCAGTCGGTACCCGTTTTGCACCCGTTCAATAGTGAGCCAAACGTAGAATACGGCCCCGCAGGCAAACACCGCCGCCAGGGTCCCGACGACCACCAGCCACTTCCACAGCCCCGTGCCGGAATCCGCTTTCTCCCGGCTCAGCAGTTCGGGACTCAGCTTCAGGGTATGCATGACTCCCTCCCCCTAGATCTTTTCCACCGCCCGAAGCCGGGCGCTGCGGGCCCTGGGGTTGCGTTTCACCTCCTCGGGGTCCGGTCGGACGGCCTTCCTCGTGAGAAGCTTCCCCAGGGGCCTGCCTTCGCATCTGCAGACGGGCAGGTCCTCGGGACACCGGCAGGATCGGGCCCAAGATCGAAACCGGTCCTTCACCATCCGGTCTTCCAGAGAATGAAACGAAACGACGCAAAGCCTCCCCCCCGACCTCAAGTCCCCCAAGACCCGGGATAGAAAGGCTTCCAGCGATTCCAATTCCTGATTCACCGCCATCCGCAAGGCCTGAAACGTTCGGGTGGCCGGGTGAATCCTCAGGGTATCCCTCGTCCGGGGGACCACCGTTTCGATGACGGCGGCCAAATCCAGGGTCCCCGTGAAAGGTTTTCGCCGTCGGCGGGTCACGATGGCCCGGGCAATGGGACGGGCGTACCTCTCTTCCCCCAATCGGAAAATCAGGTTCGCCAAGTCCTCTTGGGAAAGGGAATTGACCAGGTCGGCCGCGGTTTCGGAAATCCCGAGATCCATGCGCATGTCCAGAGGTCCTTGCCGAAGGAAACTGAATCCCCGCCGGGGATCATCCAGTTGAAACGTGGACACGCCCAAATCGATGACGATTCCGTGCACGGGCCCCCAATGCATTTCTTCCAAGATCGCATGGAGGTCCGAAAAACCGGCCTTTCGCAGCACCAGGCGGGGCTCGTGGGAAAAACGCTCCCGAACCCGCTCGACAGCTTCCTCGTCCCAGTCCAGGCCCAAGACCCTCCCGTCGGGGGCCGATCTCTGGAGGATTGCCTCGGTATATCCCCCGCCGCCCACGGTTCCGTCCACGTAGAGCTTGCCGGGGGAACATCCGAGCAGATCAACAGCCGCCTTACCAAGGACGGGGACGTGACCGACGGGCGACTTCGTTTCCATGTCGGATCAGAAGCCGGTGTGTGCAATGTCTAGGGCAATTTCCCGGAAATGCTCCCTGCCCCAGTCGTTCTGTTGATCCCAGGCACCCTTGTTCCAGATCTCGAAGTTGGTGAGCAATCCGGCCAGAAGAACCTCTTGGCCGAGCTGGGCCTTCTCCCGAAGGAGGGGCGGGATCAGGACTCTCCCTTGACCGTCAAACGGGCATTCCTCAGCTCCCGAGATGAATTGGCGCACGAACGCTCGATGTTGTGGTTGAATCTGGGAGAGACCGAGGACTTTCGCTTCGATTTGCTGCCAGTAATCGATGGGATACACCACCAGGCACTTATCCAGCCAGGTGATGATGACCGAATCCGACTGGCGGTGCTGCAGGACCTCGCGGAACTTGGCAGGGATTCGCAGCCGTCCTTTGGCATCCAGGCGAGCTACGGATTGACCCCTGAAATAGGATTTCTCCAAGACGACCACTTCCGCCCCCTTTCCTCCACTTTCCGCCACTGACGGCCCATTAAACACCGCTCATTGGGGGTTGTCAAACCCAAACTGACCCGGTTTGCCCACCGGGCCGCTTTTTTAGCCATGGGAGCCCCGCCCCTTAAGTCCTCGAAACCGCGCATTATTTCCCGTTGCATTCCGGACCCCTCCTGTGCTATGGAGAGGGTGGGCCCTGAGATGCCTTCCGGGGTATTTCGCTCGCCCAAAAAAGAAGCCTCTGCTAGTACCCCCCAAAAGGCCTTCCCTCCAAACAGCAGAGGCTTTTTTATGTCGAAACCGCAAGGGGAGATCCATGAATCCGGATGACGAGAAGGTTCTGCGCATTGCCAAGGAGATCGTCGTCAAGTTCATCGAGCTGGGGAGGGTGTCCCCCGGCAACTTCGATGCTCATTTCCGAAGCGTCTTTTGGACCGTGAAGGATACCGTTGTGAATGCCCAGGCCCCCGATTGGTCTTCGGAGCTTTCCAAACCGGGCGAGACCGGGGAAGAATAGCCGGGCCGGATTCCTGGGGGCGGTAGGGCCGGGAAGACCCGGCGCGGAAGGGCGGAAGGGGGGCGGAAGAAGATCCCCCATCCTCTCACGCCGGAACAAGGAAAGGATGGGGGAGCTGGGCTTGGTTGAGTACGGGGACTAGGCCTGAAGGCTCTTTTCCAGGTATTCGAAAATGTCTTTGACCGTGCGGATCTTTTCGGCTTCTTCGTCGGGAATCTCCAGGTCGAACGCCTCCTCGAGGGCCATGACCAGTTCCACCACGTCCAGGGAATCCGCCCCCAAATCATCCACCACGTTGGCCTCGGGGGTGACGATTTCTTTGTCCACGCCCAGCTGATTCGCGATAATATCCACCACCTTGTTCCGCATTGCATTCACGTCCATTGATTTCCTCCTTAGGGCACTCTTTTCGGGAGAGACTGGGAATCCTTCACAAATCCGTAGAAAAGGACTTCCAAAACGGTGGGGAGTTCCTCCACCAGGGAGTAGGAACATTCCCGGGCCAGCCACTTCTGGATGACGCCGTGGCTGAATCCCATCACCCCGTAGAACACCGTTTGAAAGTCCACGTCCTTGAAAACGCCTTGCTGACTGGCTTCGTACACCTTCCGCTTCAGGGCGGGCAAACGCCGCATCACCTTCTTCACGTACAGGTCCTGAACCTGTTTCCCCACATCCAGCCGCTCCTGGACAATGACCCGGTAGAGGCGCTGATTCCGGTCGAAGAATTCGAAATAGACCCGCAGATATTTGGCGATCATGGTGAGCACGTTATCGCGGTCGTTGAGGGCTGCATTGGCATCCCGCTCGAGCTCTTCCAGGCGCAGCCGCACCAGTTCGTTGAACAGGGTCTCCTTGTTGGAGAAGTAGCGGTACAAGGTGCCCTTTCCCACGCCGGCGCGCTCGGCGATCTCGTCCACGGTGGCCACGTGAAATCCCTTGTGGGAAAATACTTCCAGGGCCGCATCCAGGATCTTTTCCTGGGTGGACGGCTTGGGGGCGGTTCGCGTTCCGTCTTCGTGATGGGCATGGAGGATCATTCCTTCGATCAGAGAGGAACAGAGCTCATCGGGGGGGATCTCCGCTTTCCGGGCAAATTGTTGAAACCCTTGAATGATCCTTGGGAGAGAAGGAGGGAGGGCGGGGGGGTCGTGTTTGAGGGAGTGGCCGAGTTCGGTGAAGGCGGAGACGAGCTCGTTCAGAAGAACCTTTCGGGGCTGGTCCAGGGAGATGTGCCGTTCCAGAAGGCAGCCGATGGCTTCGGGATCGTCGGTTCCCTGTGCGACCTTCTTCCAGACGATGCGTCCCAAGTGTTGCATGGTGTGGTTGGTTTCCTTTCCAAACGCCTCCGATTCCCCCAGTGACGGACTGGTCAGTCATAAACCACAGGCATCCGGGAAAGTCAAGAAAGATCTCCCCTCCCCGAAACGCCCCCAAAAAGGTCCGGGTAACTTTCCCCCGGCGCCTACAAATCCGGGTCGTAAATCCTCTGCCGTTCCCCCAGGCTCAGCCGATACACCCGCCGAACGGCCTCCTCGGTCCCCTGGGTCAACGAATAGCCGGACAAGGCATCCAGGGACACGAACTCACATCGGAGCACATCCGTAGCCGCTCGGGGCTCTCCTCCTTTCCACCGGCAAAGGAAGTCCAGGAGCACATAATGATACTCGATCCTCCGGTTCTCATCCAAAATCACCCGGTCCAGGGTCACGGCAAGGTCCTCGACCTCCACCTCCAGGCCGGACTCCTCCCGGACCTCGCGTTCTACGGCGTCTCGGAGGTTTTCTCCCAGCTCCACCAAGCCCCCCGGGATGCTCCACTTCCCATAGGAGGGTTCCCGGCCCCTCTGGACCAGCAAGACCTCCCGTCCTCGAAAGATGATGGCCCCCACCCCCACCATGGGACGATCCGGATATCGTCGATTCATCTCACCCCCAGCAAAATCTCTGTGTCTACGGCTTGCACTCTCGGCACGGTCGATATCCCTCCTCAAACGCCCGCCACCGGGAGGGAAACCTCTCTCGATTTCGAGCCTCGGTCCGCTTTCCCCAAGGGCAATGGGGGACGTGTAGCACGAACGAGCGGCGATTTCCAAGGTATTCCCCCGCGGGAGTCCCGGGACACTTGCCCCACCAGCCCCTTCGAGCCTGGACGGCTTCCCGCTGAATTCCAAGGAACTCGTTGAGGCGGGCGAAGCCCTCCCGGCTTCTGCGCACGAAAGCATACCCTCCCCGAAGCAGCTCGACGTTGGCGCACCTGCCGTCGGGAAGATGAACGTAGGCCAGCAAACGGCCGTGATCGTCCCGGCGTTCCCGGTCGTAATGGAGGAAAACCCTCTTGTGAAGGACCATTTGTGAGTGGAATTTTGCGGCCTCCTCCCCCATGCAGTCGGATGCTTCCTTGCCGTGGGAGACTTCCGGCGCATCGATTCCCAGGTAACGAACTCGATCCCGGGTGTCCAGGAGGATCGTGTCTCCGTCAAACACGGCCGTGACCACCCCCGAAGACGGCAGGCTCCGGACCGCCCAAGCGGAAGAACCGATCATGAGGAAGGTCAGCAGGGTGAAAACCGCGAATTCCCGCCTCGTAGGCCGTGCCTGGCGGATTGTGTTCGAAGAACCGTGTTGCATTCTTTTTCCCTCCTGGTTCCGGTGGGCCCCTCAGACCCGGGCAGTCCGGTATCGGGCTGTTTTTCCCGGCACATTCGTCTTGTTTCTCGAATCGACCGGGTGTTCCCGTTTCCGCCCCGGTCTTTGGCGGATGAAGGGACCCGGGGCAAAGGTCTGCCGTGGGTCCAGGCCCGAGGAAAAATCCGCATCCTTCTCCTTCTCACAAACCGCTTCATCCTTCAAGGTCTTCGCAGAAATCGCCCCGAGCCGAGTTTTCGAGAGCCTTGGGGGGCCCCCCTTGACAACCTCGATCCTCGGATTAGAAAAATAGCTGTTAGCACTCACTCGCAAAGAGTGCCAATCTTTCTCGGTCGAAAATCTCGACCCAATCAAAACCCAAATCAAGCACGGCGGCATGACCCAATGCCCAAAGGAGAGTGTTGGTATGAAGCTCAAGCCTTTGTCCGATCGGATCGTTGTCAAGCGCATGGAGGAGGAGGAGAAGACGGCGGGAGGGATCATCATTCCCGATACCGCAAAGGAAAAGCCCCAGCAGGGAAAAGTGGTGGCCGTAGGAGACGGGAAGTATTCGGAAGACGGAAAGAGGACGCCCTTGACCGTCCAAGAGGGGGACCGCATCCTTTTCAGCAAGTACGCGGGAAACGAAATCAAGATCGAGGGCGAAGATCTCCTCATTATGCGCGAGGACGATGTCCTGGCCATTGTGCAGTAGGAACCACGAACTGAAATCAGGGAACGCATGAGATCTTTTGGAGGAAAGACCCTATGGCAGCAAAAGAAATCAAGTACGATGCCGAAGCCAGGGACAGAATCATGAACGGCGTCAGCATCTTGGCGGATGCGGTGAAGGTTACCCTGGGACCCAAAGGCCGCAATGTGGTCATCGACAAGAGCTTTGGCGCACCTCTTGTCACCAAGGATGGGGTTACGGTAGCCAAGGAAATCGAGCTCGCCGACAAGTTCGAGAACATGGGAGCGCAGATGGTCAAGGAGGTGGCGAGCAAGACCTCCGATGTGGCGGGAGACGGGACCACCACCGCGACCATCCTGGCCCAGGCCATCTACCGGGAGGGCTCAAAGCTCGTGGCCGCAGGCCACAATCCCATGGCCCTGAAGCGCGGGATCGAGAAGGCGGTGGAAAAAGCGGTTGCGGAATTGAAGAACCTGAGCAAACCCACCAAAGACCAGAAAGAAATCTCCCAGGTCGGCACCATCAGTGCCAACAACGACCCCACCATCGGAAACATCATTGCCGAGGCCATGAGCAAAGTGGGCAAGGAGGGCGTCATCACGGTGGAAGAAGCCAAGAGCATGGAGACGACCCTCGAGGTGGTTGAGGGCATGCAATTCGACCGGGGCTACATTTCTCCCTATTTTGTGACGGATCCCGAACGCATGGAAACGGTTCTCGAGGAGCCCTACCTCCTTGTCTGTGAAAAGAAAATCAGCAACATGAAGGACCTTCTTCCGCTCCTCGAGCAGATCGCCAAGATGGGCAAGCCTCTTCTCATCATCGCGGAAGACGTGGAGGGAGAAGCCCTGGCCACCCTGGTCGTGAACAAGCTGCGGGGCACTCTCAAGGTTTGCGCCGTGAAAGCCCCCGGCTTCGGCGACCGGCGCAAGGCCATGCTCCAGGACATCGCCATCCTCACCGGCGGACAAGTCATCTCCGAAGACCTGGGTATCAAGCTCGAAAACGTTACCCTGAAAGAATTCGGCCGATGCAAGACCGTCCGAGTGGACAAGGACAACACCACCATCATCGACGGCGCGGGGACCCGCGAAGCCATCGAGGCGCGTATCAAGCAAATTCGGACTCAGATTGAGGAGACCACGAGCAACTACGACCGCGAGAAGCTCCAGGAACGGTTGGCAAAAATCGTCGGCGGCGTCGCGGTCATCAAGGTCGGTGCGGCGACCGAGGTGGAAATGAAGGAGAAGAAAGCCCGGGTGGAGGATGCTCTGAACGCAACCCGTGCCGCCGTGGAGGAGGGGATCGTTCCCGGGGGCGGGGTGGCCCTTCTTCGCTGCATCCCAGCCCTAGCCCAAATCGACGGCGACGGGGCGGAGGCTTTCGGAGTCAATATTGTCAAACGAGCCCTCGAAGAACCCGTGCGTCAGATCGCCAACAACGCAGGAGTCGAGGGTTCGGTAGTCGTTGAGCGCCTGAAGGGCGAAAACGGTGCTTTCGGTTTCAACGCCGAGACGGAGCGTTACGAGGACCTTGTGGAAGCGGGAGTCATCGATCCGACGAAGGTGGTCCGTTTTGCCTTGCAGAATGCAGCCAGCGTGGCTGCTCTCATGCTCACCACCGAGGCCATGGTGGCCGAAAAGCCCAAGAAGAAGGAACCGGCGGCGCCGGTGCCCCACGGCGGGATGGAGGACATGTACTAACGAGGCAAAGGAGGGACAGGTCATGGACTTTGATCGAGCAATGAGGGTATTTCGTCTGTACTGCAAGCAATGGAAAGAAAACCCGGTTCAGGCGGAGTCATTGCTCTGGACCGAGGAAGAAAGACTTACGATTCGGGAGATCAAAGACTTGATCAAGGAATGTGCGGGACTGTTTGAGGCGGACGAGCCTTTGCCCCTGGCCAAGGCCGTCTGAGGTTTCGAAGGTATTCCTGCCGGCTACCCGGTGAATGGCAGGGACTGCACGGAGGCAAAAGAGAGATCGCGGGACGGCAACCTGTTTCGTGGGGGAGTGGGGGAACGGTTTCGGGTGTTTCCGGAAGCCGCGGTCCCTCCTCCGGAGTCGTTTCCGCGGTCCGATTTTCCAATGAACCTTGTGGGCCGACGGGAGGAGGTGCCTCCCGTCGGCCTTTTCATGGGGGACAGCTGGGGGTCGGACAGATCGAGGGGCCTCCCCCATCCCGGAGTCCCGTTCATGGGCTAGGCGGACGCGGTCTCTTCCTCCGAACCCGGAGCCGGATTAAGGCCCCGCAATACCTTCCCCATCTGCCGCAATGCCTGACGAATGCGGTGCTCATTTTCCACCAACGCCAGGCGAAGGTACCCTTCTCCCTCTTCCCCAAAGCCGATTCCGGGGGCGACGGCCACGTTGGCCTCTTCCATCAGCTTGACGGCGAAAGCCATGGACCCCATTTGGGAATAGGGCTCGGGGATCTTGGTCCAAACGAACATTCCCGCCCGGGGTTTTTCCACGGGCCACCCCATGCGGCGCAGGCCTTTGCACAGGACATCCCGGCGACTTTCGTAGATCTTTGCCTGCTGATGGACGGCCGGTTCGCAATCCCGGAGGGCAACGATCCCCGCGATTTGGATGGCCGAAAAAATCCCGTAGTCGTAGTATCCCTTGATCTTGGCCAACCCCTGGATGATTTCCCGGTTGCCGACACAGTACCCGATCCGCCATCCCGCCATGTTGTAGGACTTGGAAAAGGAACCGAACTCCACCCCCACGTCCCGGGCTCCGGGGACTTCCAGGAAGCTGGGAGCCACATACCCGTCAAAGGTGATCTTGGCGTAGGCGAAATCGTGGACCACCATGAAGCGGTATCGTTTTGCAAGCTTCACCACCTCTTGAAAGAG
>JARKQW010000057.1 GCA_029974695.1 Syntrophobacteraceae bacterium
CCTTGAGAGGAGCCCCTGTTCTTCCGCTTTTGCGAGAACGGATTTCAGAAAAGAGACGGCAATGTCCGATTCGATCAACCTGTCGCGATTCTTGGAAAAAGTGGAATGATTCCAAACGGGTTCATCCAGATGAAGCCCGATGAACCAGCGGAAGAGGATATTGAAATCGATGTGCTCGATCAGAGCCCTCTCGCTTCGAATCGAGTAGAGGACCTGCAGGAGCAGGGCCTTCAGGAGCCTCTCCGGTGCGATAGAGGGGCGTCCTATCGAAGAGTACATCTTACCGAACCGTTCGTCCAAGGCCTTGAGACATTCCTCGACCATGGCCTTGACAGGTCGCAGAGAATGGTTCTTCGGGACACGCTCCTCCACGGAAACGTAAAAGAACATTTTTTGCTGCCGGTGATCGGGGGTTCTCATGAATCATCTCCATCTTTTCTAAACGATTTCAATGAGATGATTCTACATCAAACCTGAAAATAATGCACGCATATTTGTTGCTTTTTCAACACCCTGCTATGGCAGGCCCGGTGGGCTTTTCGGCCGGGACTATTGAGCCGGTGGCAAAGTGCGGCCCCCCCGGCCGCCTGTCCGGCGGGGCGCTCGGCCAGTCACTCGTCACTCGATGCCTTCAAGGAGAAATCGAGCCGACGGAGAGGAGCCCTCGAAGCCGTGCTCATTCATGACAAATCCGAGTTCGAGATTCCCGGCCCTCATCGTCCCCCCCACAAAACACGTCGGCACAGGGAGTGCCCGGGTGGACGGTTGGCAACGTCCGTGCCTCACAAGGACCCACTCTGTGCCGACGGAATCTCAAGGGCCGTGCATCACAATTCGTGACACGGACATCTTGCTTTGGGAATGCACTTGCCGTGCAAGAAGGTTTGGTTTTTTGGTCGGGACGACTGGATTCGAACCAGCGGCCTCTGCGTCCCGAACGCAGCGCTCTACCAGGCTGAGCCACGTCCCGACGGGACTGCTTGTAACAGATCTTGCCGGGTCTGTCCACCCTTTTGAAAGCACAACCGGGTGCAATGCTTGACAAAACGGCCGAACTCCCGAACCGGCACCCTTTGGAATTCCCCGGGAATGTGATATGGATACCGCGGAAGCGGCATGGGAAACCATGCCCGGGCACGAAATCCGGCGCGGTCGCACGACACGGCATGACGGAACCAGACTTTCTTCTCACCACACCCCGGGAACAACCCCTGGCGGAGGCCGTCCAGGCCCTGCCTCACGTGCCGGGGGTCTATCTTTTCAAAGACTGCGCCGGAACGATCCTCTACGCCGGGAAAGCCCGGGACCTCAAGAAGAGGGTGAGCAGCTATTTTCGGAGTCCTCCCTCGGAAAACATCAAGACCCGGGTCCTGCTCTCCAAGACCGCCTCCCTGGAATTTGCCGTCACCGCCACCGAAAAGGAAGCCCTGCTCCTCGAAGCCGGCTACATCAAGAAGTATCGGCCCCGGTACAACGTGGTCCTCCGGGACGACAAGAACTACCCCGCCCTGCGCCTGGATCTCCGGGACCCTTTTCCCCGCCTGGAAATCGTTCGAAGGATCCAAAAGGACGGTGCCCTCTATTTCGGCCCCTATCCCTCGGCCCATGCCGTGCGGGAGACGGTGCGGTTTCTCCACCAGCTTTTCCCTCTTCGCCTCTGCAAGTCCAAGCGTCTTTCCCGGCGCGAACGGGCCTGCCTGAATCATTCCATGGGCCGATGCCCGGCCCCCTGCGTGGGCAACATCGACCCGGAGGAATACGGGAGGATGGTCCGGGAGGTGGTTCTCTTTCTCCAGGGGAAGACGGACGCCCTCCAGAGACAACTCCAAAGGAGCATGGAGGAGGCGTCCCAGTCCCTGGAGTTCGAGCGGGCCGCCGTCTACCGGGATCGACTTCATGCCGTCCGGACCACCCTCGAAAAGCAGGTAATCGTATCCGACCGCTTCCTGGACCAGGACGTGGTGGGGATCCACCGGGACCCGGACGGGATCGAGATGGCCGTCCTGTTTGTGCGCCAGGGGGTTGCGGCGGGCCAGAGGCATTTCGACCTCAAGGACGCCCACGGAGAAACCGAAGAGCTTTTGGCCTCCTTCATCCAGCAGTTCTACGGGGAAGACCGCTTCATCCCCGATGAAATCCTGGTTCCCGGACCTTTCGAGGGCATCGAGGTCCTGGAAGAGTGGCTCCGGGACTTGAAAGGAAAACGGGTTCACATCCGGCCGGCCCGGCGGGGCCGCGGGAAGCAGCTCCTCGATCTGGCCGAAAAGAACGCCCGGGAAAGGCTCCAAAGTCGCCGAAAATCGGAAAAACGGGATCGCAGCCTCCTCGAGGGATTGCAGAGGATCCTGCGGCTCCCCAAGCCCCCCCTTCGCATCGGCTGCGTGGACATCTCCAACCTCCAGGGCCGCCATGCCGTAGGAGCCCTGGCGGTCTTCTCCGACGGCCGCCCCCACAAGGAATCCTACCGCCGCTATCGAATCGCATCCAAGGAGGAACCCGACGATCCCGCCATGATGGCCGAGGTGATCGAGCGGCTCGTGACCCGTGAGCGGGAACTGGCGGACACCCTGGACCTGCTCATGCTCGACGGCGGCAAGGGCCAGTTGAACCGCATCGTCCGGGTGCTTTCGGAGACGGGCATGGCCGATCGGCTTCCCGTCATTTCCATCGCCAAGGAGCGGGGGCCCGACCGAGGAGAAAAGGGCCGGGGGCTTTACGAAAAGATTTATGTTCCCGGCCGTCGCAATCCCCTGTTCCTCGCCCGCTTTCCCGACATTCTGCATCTGCTCCAGCGGCTGAGGGACGAAGCGCACCGCTTTGCCGTCACCCACTACCAGGCACTCCATCGCCGGGAGCTTCTCCTGTCGGCCCTGGACGCCGTTCCCGGCATCGGGGTCAAACGGCGCCGAATCCTCCTGGATCATTTCGGGGGCATGGATTCCCTGCGGGAGGCTTCCCTCGAAGAACTGGAACAGGTCCCGGGAATTCCCCCCGCCGTGGCAAAGGCGATTTTCGATTTCCTGTCGGCCCAATCCCCGGAGGCATCCTCGCGATGGGATTCCCCGGACGGGGCTTTGGACGCCGCACCCCCCGAATCCCCACCGACGGAATGAAGGACGACCCGGTAAAGGGCGTGCCGGACCCGGGCCAAGGGCTTCCCGGCCGGGACTCCCTCTTTTCAACCGGTTGGGGCGAAAGGCGAAGCAAGGTTCGTCGAAGAAGGCCGGATCCAAGAAGGCCCACGGGAAGGGGAAGGATCTGCACGAGGCCCGAGGGTTTGTGCCGGGAAGAATTCATTCGTCCTCGAGGGGGGTCTTGCGCAGGAGCCGGGCCCCGATCTTTCGCAGATCGTTGTCGGGAAGCCGTTTTAGAAATTCCTTCTCCTCGGGGGTGAGGGACCGCAAGGGGGATTTTTTCGCCGTCCCGGCCCGGGAGCGTTTTCCCTTGATCTGGGAAAGCAGGCGGTGGTTTCGGTTCAAGACCGGCTGGGGTTCGGGAACCTCCCCCACCCGCACCAGGATCTTTTCCACCAGGGGAATGGGGCGTTTCCGGTTGATTTTCGCCAGGATGGGTTCTTTGAGGACTTCCAGGTGGTACTTCCAGACGGAATCGTAGGCGGCTACGGTGAGGACCTTGTCCTTGAGGGACACGGGCTGGGTGTACCGGGCGACCTGCTCTCCCACGATCTCGTTCCAATCCCCCACGGGGTTGGCCAGGAACGCCGGGTGCTTTTCCAGGACCTTGCGGATCCACTGTCCGATGCCGGGGTCGTCCCGGGATTTTTTTCCCTCCACCCTCCTTCCTCCATGGTTACTTTCCGTCACCCAGGCTCTTTTCCAGCCGACGCAGCACGAAATGCAGTTCTTGGAAATGCCGGTTCAACGCCTCCAGCAAGATCAAGGTGTCGCTGCTCTGGAAGGGCAGGCGGGACAGAAACCGGTCGTAGAAAAGGGTGTCCACCCCCGAGAGATAGAAGCCTTCCATCCGCTTGAGAAGCCCCGATCCCAGGCTCAGGAGCACGTTGATCAGGATGATTTGCACCAGGGGGATGAAGCTGGCGAAAACCGGGCCCAGGACGTCGTGGATCTCCTTTTGTCCCGTAACGGCGGGCTGCACCTGGTGGTAGAGCAGCCAGGAAGATTGCAGCAGGGCAAAGAGGGGAAGCAGCCAGAGAAGCCACCGAAAGGGAGTCCAGGACCCGTAGAGGACCTGCCAGTCCGTTTCCACCATGCGCCTTTCCCTTTCCATGAGATCTTCCGAGGAAAGGGTCCCCTGGTTCTTTGCCAGCAGCAGCCTCAGGCGGGTCATGGGATGAAAAAGCAGGCGCAGGAAGAGGGGATTGGACTTTTTGAGCAGGATATCCACGGGAAAGAGCTTCTCGGGCTTGGCGGAAAGCTGTTCCAAAGACGGCTTGGGGGAGGCCGCCGGTTTGCGAACGTGGGATGCCAGCAGGCCCTTGACGTAGAACTTTCCGGCATACTGGACGAGCAGCCAGCAGAACCGGGCTCCCACAAAGATTAAGGCCACGTACAAAAGGTAGACCAGGATTTTCCCGAAGGGCTCTCCTCGTATCCACCGCAGCTGGAGCCAGAAGCTCAGGGACTTGAGAGAGTCCGGCTGAAACGTGGGCAAAGCGGCGGCGGAACCGTTGGGCGAATTCGCGGCCGCCTCCGCAAACAGGTACGCCACGCCGAGACACAGGACAAAAAACAGAATCCAGAAGAGCCTTTGGGCCGCCTCGTACCGCCTCAATCCGTATTCCATCTTTGGACTCTCTCGTGTAGTGGCCGGAAGAACGGCCGGGTAAGCGCTATCGCTGCCTTCGCCGGGCAAATTCCTCCCGGGTGAGCTCCCGAGCGATGATCATACGCCGGATTTCGCTGGTTCCCGCCCCGATTTCGTAGAGCTTGGCATCGCGCCAGAGCTTCTGGACGGGAAACTCGAGGCAGTAGCCGTAGCCTCCGTGGATCTGCACTCCCTGTCCGCACACCCACGTGGCCGTCTCCGAAGCCAGCAGAATCGCCGCTGCCGCAAGCTTGGTCAGCTCGGTCCCCTTGCCCCCCCGGTGAGACTCCTGGGCCATCGTCGCCGCCCGATAGAGCAGAAGCCGGGCGGCTTCGGTACGGGCAAACATGTCCGCCAGTTTCTGCTGAATCATCTGGAAATTGGCGATGGGCTGGCCGAACTGCTCCCGTTCCACGGCGTATCGGATGGAGTAATCCAACGCCTGCTGGGCCATGCCGATGGATCCCCCGGCCAGGACGATCCTCTCGATGTCCAGGCCGCTGGTCATCACATGAACTCCCATGTTGAGCTCCCCCACGAGGTTTTCCTCCGGGACCTCGCAGTTGTCGAACACCAACTCCCCCGTGGGGGATCCCCGCATGCCGCATTTCTTCAAGCTCCGAGAAACGAAGAAGCCGGGGAAGTCCTTTTCCACGATGAAGGCGCTGATGCCCTTGGCGCCCTTTTCCGGCACGGTCTTGGCGTACACTAGGAGGATGTCCGCCACCGGTCCGTTGGTGATGAACATCTTGCTCCCGTTGAGAATGAAACGGTCCCCCTTTTTCACCGCCCGGGTTCGAATCCCCATGGCATCGGACCCGGCGTTGGGTTCCGTGAGGGCCAGGGCCCCGATCTTTTCCCCCGCCACCAGGGGCGGCAGGTAACGCTTCTTCAGGGCGGGGCTTGCATTGCGATGAATGTTGTTGGCACAAAGGTTCGAGTGGGTTCCGTAGGTCATGGCCAGGGCGGGGCAAATCCGGCTCATCTCTTCCACCGCCAGGGTTTGCATGAGGATGTCCCCGTCGAGACCGCCGTACTCTTCGGAGATGGTGATCCCCAAGATCCCCAGCTCCGCACACTTTTTGAAAAAATCGGGGGGAAACCAGTCCTCTTCGTCAATCTTTTCCTGGAGGGGCCCCAGCTCCTTCAAGGCCCACTTGTACACGGTTTCCTTCATCATTCGCTGTTCGTCGGTAAACTGAAAATCCATGGATTCCTCCGTTCTACGAGCTCATCTTTCCGTCCAGGATGCGTGTTCGCGAGCACCGGGAATTCGATCCGCCGATTCCAAGCTCGTCCAAACCTAATATCTGAATTTCGAGAGAAAACCTAGGGATTCTTTTGGGACGCTCCGTCCTCGATCCCCGTTCGTTCCCGGGCCGCCCGGTCCAGCATGGCGGGCAGGCCTCCCTTCTCCCCCGGCTGGAACCCGAAGACCTCGCGCCAGATGTCCTCGCCCTCCATGCACAGGTACACGCAAAGGCCCGGGTCCGCCTTTCGGATGCGCTCCACCATGAACGAGTACATTTCCACCCGGATATCCCGGAAGTAGCGCATCTTGCCGTCCAGGCCCCGGACGAACTCCCCCAGCAGAACCCCGGACCGGGGGTGGCGGGCCAGGACGGCGGATCGCAGCGAAGGCATGAAACGAAAACATCCCAGGCTGATCCACACGATTTGGCCGGGGTCCGCGGAATCCAAAAGCCGGTCCAGGATCCGGGCGTACCCATCCTTCCACCGAGGGTACTCCACCAGGGGATCGAAGTGAAAGGCCAGGGGATACCCCCAGCGGGCGCAGGCTCGGGCGGCCTCGAGCCTTGCCCGCAGGGACGCCGCCGCGGTTTCCTCTCGGCCTCGGATATACGGGGCATTCAGAGACCAGGCCGCGATGGTGCGGCGCCGGTGATCCAGCCCCCGCAGGTTCCCCACGTGGTTGGTCTTGGTCTTGAGCTCGAGGACCGCGTTGGGCTGCCGGGCGAAAAAGGACACCAACCTGCGGGAGAAGCCCGTCCAGGGGTCCAGCAGAAGGGAATCGGTGAATTCCCCCGTGCCGATCCTATGGAGCCGGGAAGGCTGAGCCCGGAGCTTTTCCTCGATTTCCGTGAACAGAGCCTCCCAGTTTCCAAAGATTTGGAGGTTGGGCTGGTTGAGGTAGGCCTGGAGGATGCAATAGGAACAGCCCAGAGTGCACTGGATTCCAAAATGGAGGATTTGGTACCCGCAGCAGTGATAGTGCCGGGTCCCGGGGCAGGACTTGAGGAACCGCCCCCGGAAGTCCACCACCTCGAGGACTTCGGGGTCGAAGGACGAACGATCGGAAATCTTTTCCAGCACGCGGAAGTCGGCACGGGGCAGGGTGCTTCTCAGGCAACGCACCAGTTCGCCGTCTTCCAGGCCGGCTTCCACGAGGACCTTTCTCGGGGGCTTCACCAAACCGTCCATGGGATGCTTCACGGGGAACCGGCAAACCGATCGGGATGAAGGACCTCATCGAGCTTTCCGGACTCGGCGAGCCCTTGGGCCGCCTTCGCCCCCCGGGCCAGGTCCGACTCCGTGGAAAAGCCCAGGCGCAGCTCCCAACGGTCTCCTTCAAAATCCCGGGGCGGGACCAGCTGAAGACTCTCGGGAAGGGAAAGCCCGGCCAAGTCCCGCCGGAAGCGATCCATGCGGGCATGGAGCCGGGGAAAGCGGCGGCGGGCCAGCAAGTTGCGAAGTTCCCGGGTCTTTTCCCGGTGGTTCCAGTGGGAGCTCCCAAGGATGGAGCCCCAGGCCGGGTCCTTCAGCAGATCGAGCTTCTCCCGCTTCTCCCGGGCGGCGATCTCCCCGATCCGATCGAGGACCTCCACCTGGATACTGGCGCTGCATCGCAAAACACGAAACCATCCCAGCACTTCCCGGGCCGAACCGGGGTCCCACCGGGCAAGCTCGAGGGCCGCCCGTTCGCAAATTCCCCCCGATGCCGCCGCCTCGAGCAGTTCCGCCCCGGCGGAATCCAGCCGACGCCATGCCTCCACGATCTCCCGGCGACCGGAAATCCCCAGGGCGGAAAGCAGCCGGGGAAAATCCTTTTCTACCGGGGAGATTTCACCCAGGAGGGCTACCAGCCGCGCCTTTTCGGCCGGGTTGAGCGGAGAACCCAGGAGCTTTTCCTCGATTCGGAGGCAAACAAGCCGCTCCCGGGGAGTCCGGCGGCCGAAGACGGTACAGGGCAGGCTTTCCGCCCCGGACTCCCGTGCCCACCGGAGGCGCGTGAACCCGTCCACAATGACATACTTTCCCCCGGGCTCATCCCACACCCAGGGGGGATGGAGAATCCCGTTTCGCCCCAGGGATTCCAGCAAGAGGTCCCGGGACGAATAGCAGGGCACGGCAAAGGTGGTGTCTTCCCACGCCATATCCTCGAGGCGCACGGGAGAAAGGGTTCGATCCGTCACAGGGTTTCCAGGCTTCGTCCTGTCAGCCGTTTCAGGGCTTCCAGGTACCGGGAGCGGGTGTTGGCCACCACCTCGGGGGGCAACTGGGGGGCCGGATCCGAGGGTTTCCATCCCGACTGCACCAGGTAATCCCTCACGTACTGCTTGTCAAAACTTTCCGGGCTGGTCCCCACCCGGTAGCGGTCCGCAGGCCAGAATCGGCTCGAATCCGGGGTGAGCACCTCGTCCACCAGCATCAGGGCCCCGTCCTTGAGGCCGAATTCGAACTTGGTGTCCGCCAGGAGGATCCCCTTTTCCGCGGCATAGGAGGCCGCGGTTTCGTAGAGGGCGATGCTCACGTCCTTGACCTGTCGGGCAACGTCCCTGCCCACCATTCGGCCCATTTCCTCGAAGGAGATGTTTTCGTCGTGGGCGCCGTGGGCCGCTTTGGTGGAAGGGGTGAAAAGGGTTTCGGGAAGCTTTTGGGCCTCAAGTAGCCCCGGGGGCAGGCTGAGGCCGCAGACCGTCCCCGTTTTCTCATAGTCTTTCCATCCCGACCCCACCAGGTAGCCTCGAACGATGCATTCCACGGGCAGGACATCGGCCTTGCGCACCCACATGGACCGGCCCGCAAGAACGGCGGCATGAGGATCGCAAACGGAAGGGAACTCGCGGACCCGGGTGCTGATGAGGTGCTGGGGGACGATTCTTCCCAAGAACTCGAGCCAGAACGCCGAAAGCTGGGTGAGAATTCGGCCCTTGTCCGGAATGGGAGTGGGCATCACCACATCGAAGGCCGAAATCCGGTCCGTGGCCACGATGAGCAAGGTGTCTCCCAGGTCGTAAATGTCCCTCACTTTTCCCCGAGAAAGAAGTTTGAGTCCCTTCAAATCCGTTTGGAATACCACCTGGTCGGTCATATGGATCCTCCTGGAAAGATAGGAATTGTCGCCTACGGCCCGCCAAATCCGAGTTGACCCTCCTGGGTCCATTTGTTATCCTGCCGGGGACTGGATATCAAGTATTTCTGGATAGATGTCAAAACAAATTCAGGCGAACCCCGGGGATACAGCCATGAAGACCTCGCCCGACTCCACCCCCAAGCGACTGCGCGGTGTAGCCGCCCTCTTCGACGATTTCGAACGCAAAGAGCTGTTTCACAAGTACCTCTTCTTTCTCGGATGGATCGAGATCCTCATCTTCGCCACTTGCTGGTTTTACCAACTGAGCGATCGGGGATCCGACCCCTCCGGCCCCGTCTCCGCCCCCTTTCCCTGGAAGGTCTACTTCCTGGTGGCCTTCTTAGCACCCGTGGCCATCACCTTTCTGCTGGGCATGATTGTGGTCGGTTTCAACAAGTACTTCGGGGAGACCGAGACCCTCGGGGAGGCGGTTTTCCCGGACCTTCCCGCCGAAGGCAACGGGGAACAGGCCGGGCGGGTGTACAAGCTCCGACAGCTGGTGCACTGGCTGCAGGGGCTCCCGTTTCTGGGGTTGCTCCTACTCTTGGGAGTGGCCGTGGGCTTCTTCTACAAGCTGGACGTTCTGTTGGCCTTCCTCAGCAACGTGGGAGAAAAATCCGTCAAGATCGTCTTGATTTCCGCCTCCGTTCTCGTGGCGATCCTTTCGGTTTTCGCCCTCGTCCTCATCTTCCTGAATTTTCAGCTCCGCAAGAAATCCATGGAATACCGCTACCGGAGCGAGATGGCGGAGCGGTTCGGCCTGATCATCCTCGAGGACAACACGGTCCTCAACAACGAGGGAAAACTGATCAGCCACGGGAAGAAGCTGCTTCCCCTTCTTCCGGCCGACACTCCCCCGGGAGGCAGGCAGGAGACTTCCGGGCCGCCGCTCCGGCCCCAGTCCGATCCCAAACCCTCATGAGTCCTCCCCACCCCCTGGAGATCCTTGTAGGGGAAGCCGTTTCCCGCCACGAGCTCATCTCAGCCCGGGACCACGTGCTGGCGGCAGTGTCGGGCGGCCCCGATTCCACGGCGATGCTTCACGTCCTGGCATCCATCCGGGGGGAGCTGGGAAACCCTCGACTCACCGTGCTCCATTTCAACCACCAAATCCGGGGAAACGCCTCCATCGAGGAGCAGGAGCGGGTTCGATCCGCCGCCGGGGAACTGGGACTGCCCTTCCGGGCCGGGACCCGGGACGTGCCGCAATACGCCCGAGAACACCGCATGTCCCTCGAGATGGCGGCCCGGGTATGCCGTCACCGCTTCTTCGAGGAATCACGAAAGGACCTGGGGGGTACCAAGATCGCCCTGGGTCACAACGCCGACGACCAGGCCGAGGAAGTCCTCCTGAGGCTCATCCGGGGCAGCGGCCCTTCGGGCCTGGGCGGGATGCCTCCCAAGGACGCCCACGGGATCATTCGCCCCCTCCTGGATGCCCCGCGGGGGCAGGTCCTGGACTACCTGCACCACCGGCAAATTTCCTACATCGAGGACCCGTCCAACCTGCAACCCTTTTGCCAGAGAAACGTCCTGCGCCTCGAGGTCTTTCCCGTCCTGCACCGGAGCTTTCATTCCCGGGTCGTCGAGACCCTCTGCCGTCATGCGGAACTGGTGCGCAGGGAAGAGGCCTATTGGAAGGAACGGGTCCTCGAGTGCCGGCCTACGGTCTTCGGGGAGGAGACCCCCTCCCGGGTCCACCTGAACGTCGAAGCCCTTCGAGGGCTGCACCCGGTCCTGCGGACCCGGGTCCTGAGGTGGGCCGTGGAAAAGCTCCGGGGAAACACCCTCGGACTGTATTCCCGTCACTGGGATGCCATGTCCCGGTGGGTGGACGAGTCGTCCGAGGGAAAGTCCATGCACCTGCCGGGAAAGCTTCGGCTGACCCGCTCCCGGGAATTCCTCGTCCTGGGGACCCGGGAGGCTCCAATCGCTCCGGAGAACGAGGACGCCCGGATCACCCTATCCGGGCCGGGGACCTACCCCTTCTCGGGATTCGAGATTTCCCTGTCACGGCATGGACCGGAAGAGGCCCGGCAAGGGGAGAAGTCTTCCCATCGAGCGTGCCTGGACGCCAGCGCCGTCTGCGGGAGTCTCTCGGTTCGCTTCCGGAGAAAGGGCGATCGCTTCCGGCCCGTGGGCCTCGGCGGGTCCCGGAAACTCCAGGACTTCTTTACGGACCGGAAGATTCCCCGGGCAGAGCGGGATCGCATCCCCCTGCTTTGCGACGAGGAAAAGATCTGTTGGGTGATGGGCTATCGGTTGGACGACCGGGTGAAGGTGACGGCCTCCACCCGGGAGGTTTTCGTGGTCGAGTTTCGATCCGCGGAGGTGCCTACTCGGGAAGGTACGGCAGGCCGTCCAGGGAAGGCTGAAGGTCCCGGATCACCCGATGGAGGGTCTCCTCGAGATCCTTCCGGGCACAGGGGAAGACTTCGCCCGTCTTGCGGACCTTGATTTCCACTTCCCCGCTGCGGAGCCATTTCCCGCTGACCACCACCCGGACGGGAATTCCCAGAAGGTCCGCATCCTTGAGCTTCACCCCGGGAGATTCGTCCCGGTCGTCGTAGAGGACTTCGAAGCGGGATTGAATGCTCCGGTAGATTTCCTCGGCCGTGGACACCACATCGGGCTTCCCACCCAGGGAAGTCAGCATGACCTGGAAAGGAGCGATGGTCGGGGGCAGAATCATGCCGCCTCCATCGTGGTGCTGCTCGATGACGGCGGCCACCAACCGCTCGACTCCAATCCCGTAGCACCCCATGACCACCCTCTGTGGTTCTCCCGCCGAGTTCAGGTAGGTCACGTCCATGGAGTTTTCCGCGGTATACTTGGTGCCCAGCTTGAAGGTATGGCCCAGTTCGATGCCCCGGCGAATTTCGAGGATTCCCGTTTTGCACTGGGCGCAACCGTCCCCTTCCCGGACCTCGGTCACGTCCACCCGGTCGACCCGGGGGAAATCCCTCCCGTACACCACGTTTTTCCAATGAACGTCCGGTTCGTTGCCCCCGGCCACGGAGGAGGACCGGTCGTCCACGGAGGTATCCAGGACCAGGGGAACCCCCGACAGGGCCACGGGGGACAGGAAACCGCCGTAGAGGCCCAGGGATCGCAGGAGATCCTCCGACGCCATCTCGAGGTGCACCGCTTTCAGGTGGTTGGCGAGCTTGGTGGCGGAAACGGCAAAATCCCCGCGCACCGCGACCAGGACCAGCTCCCCGTCGGCCTCGTAGGCCACCGTCTTGAGAAATCGGTCTTCCCCGGTCCCGAAGAAATCCATGAGCTCGGCGATGGTCTTGATTCCCGGGGTGGGGACCTTTTCCATGGGAGGAACCTCGCCGGGCGGGTCCCCGGGAGGAGGCTTGAGCCCCACGGCCTTTTCCGTATTGGCGCGGTAGTCGCACCGGGTACACAGGACGAAACGGTCCTCGCCGTTGGGGGATTCGAGCATGAACTCGTGGGAGCCGGTTCCCCCCATGATGCCCGTGTCCGCCTCGATGGGAACGGCTTTCACGCCGCACCGGGCGAAAATCCGCAGGTAGGCGTTGAAAATGCGGGGGTAATAGCCGTCCAGGTCCGAGAAGTCCGGGTGGAAACTGTAGGCATCCTTCATGAAGAACTCGCGAACCCGGAGCAGCCCGGCTCGAGGTCGAGCCTCGTCCCGGATCTTGGTCTGGATCTGGTACAGCATGATGGGCAGATCCCGGTAGGATTTCAGGAACTGCCGGGCGATATCGGTCACCACTTCTTCATGGGTCATGGCCAGGACAAAATCCCGGTCCCTGCGGTCTTTGAAGCGAAAGAGCTCCTGGCCGATGTCGAAATACCGCTTGGTCTTCTTCCAAAGTTCGGCGGGATTCAGGACCGGCATGGTGATTTCCATGCCTCCGATCCGGTCCAGTTCATCTCGAATGATGGCCTTGACCTTCTCGGCGGTGCGATGTCCCAAGGGCAGCAGGGAGTAGATTCCCGCAGCCACCGGGTGGATGTAGGAACCCCGGAGAAGCAGGATATGGGAAGGGGTTTCCGCTTCCTTGGGCACCTCGAACAAGGTGTGGATGAAATAATTGGAATAACGCATGGCCGCTGTACTCCCGTTGGTGAAACGACCTGTGGATCGAGGGGGGGTGGAGTTCCCCTTCCTGCGCCCGTTCCCGGACCGTTGGATTTGCCCGGCCCCCGAAGAATTCCGCGGGGTTCCGTGAACCCGGCAAGGCCTTCTAATAGCACGTCTTTTCCGAAGTCCACAATCCCAAATGTCCGGAAATGCCCCGGAGACCGAGGGTGCCCGGACCGATGACGGATTCGCCGCCGAATCGAGGGGCCCGGGGTTCGAACAGGATGTTGAATTAGCGGGGTGAGCTCAACCCCTCTTTCCCGGGTGGATTTTTTTGAGAACTCGTTCTTTGACAAATTGAGAGCTGAATCGGAGAAGCATTCTCTATTTTATGCCTCATAGAGTGCCGCAGGAAGGTG
>JARKQW010000058.1 GCA_029974695.1 Syntrophobacteraceae bacterium
TGAAGAATCGAACCTCTAGGAGCATCCGGCATCATTTTTCTCGTCGTCCACAGGCAACATTTATTCCGCTGGATTCCCCGGGGCCGCAATCTCCGGGGCAACCCGGCGACACAAACCCCTCACGGCATAGATCGTCGAGAAGGCAAAAACACCACTTCTGGAAGATCCTTGAAAGGGTTTCCGGAAGCCGTAGATCTCCCACCCAGGACTGATCGGCAGGCAGAAGCTTTCCCTTCCTCCTGTATCTCCCGCCCAGGGGGGAGGGGGCTTTTTGCCCTCCCGGCAAGGAAAACCCCGGGTTGTCAACTCCCTGGACGGGCCGCGGGGAGAGGGAACGGCCTCCTCATGGATCCGTCGCAGGGAATTGCCTGGATCCAACCCTTATACCAGGGATAAAGGCTCGCCGTCCACATCCGATTCAGAAGCTTCGGGCTTTCGGCCCGCACACCGACCCCGTCGTCAAAACCGAATCCGCCCCTCGAGGAAGGTCACCGCGTGGCCCCCGATGCTCACCCGGTCTCCCTCGTCTCGGCAGAAAAGTTCTCCGCCCCGCAAAGAGAGCTGTTTGGCGTGAAGAGTCTTTTTTCCCAACCTTTGGGACCAGTAGGGGATGAGAGTGCAGTGGGCGGACCCGGTCACCGGGTCTTCGGGAACTCCCACCTTGGGGGCAAAGAACCGAGATACGAAATCCGATTCCGTGCCGGGAGCCGTGACGATGACCCCCAACCCGTCGACCTTTGAAAGAAGGTCCATATCGGGATCGAGTCCCCGGACGGTCTCCTCCTTCGGGGCAACCACCAGGTAATCCCGGGAGAAATAGACCTCGAGCGGCTCGAAGCCCAGGGCTCTCACCAGGTTCGAGGGCCCAGGGCAAAGAGCGCCCGGCCGGGAAGGGAGCTCCATGACCAGCCGGTCCTCCTCCCGGGATACCGTCAGGGGACCGCTCTTGGTGTGAAACCGCACCATGGAAGCGGACGGGTCCCTATGATTCAAAATGACATGAGCGGCGGCCAGGGTGGCATGGCCGCACAGGTCCACCTCCACTTTGGGAGTAAACCACCGCAATTCGTAGAGGTCCGATTCGGCAACGAAAAAAGCGGTCTCGGAAAGGTTGTTTTCGGCGGCAATGGCCTGGAGGATTCGCTCGTGCAGCCAGTATTCCAGCGGGCATACGGCGGCGGGGTTGCCTCGGAAAAGGGTCTTGGTGAAGGCGTCCACTTGAAAGAGGGGTATTTCCATGAGCGACCTCCCGAAAATGGTAAGGTTAGGGTTTCCCACTGAGGCCGGTGCGCCTGAAGCTCGGGATTGGGTGCAAGCGCCCGGTGCTCTTTGCGCTTGATTTCCCCGTCAATCTCCTGTGCCAAATTCTCGACGCATTTGCTCCACGGCCCACGGACTTCTCCGGCCGGTGCGAATCTGCTCGTCAAGGTCAGAGGCTTTTTCACCGCTCCCTGGGAACCTCCGGACGACCAGGATCGAGGACGATCCTGCGACGGGGCCCCCTAACGGGGTGTTGAAAAAGCAACAAATATGCGCGCATTATCTTCAGGTTTGATGTAGATTCATCTCATTGAAATCGTGTAGAAAAGATGAAAATGATTCATGAGGACCCCCGATCATCGGCAGCAAAAAATGTTCTTCTACGTTTCCGTGGAGGAGCGTGTCCCGAAGAACCATTCTCTGCGACCTGTCAAGGCCATGGTCGAGGAATGTCTCAAGGCCTTGGACGAACGGTTCAGTAAGATGTACTCTTCGATAGGACGCCCCTCTATCGCACCGGAGAGACTTCTGAAGGTCCTGCTCCTGCAGGTCCTCTACTCGATTCGAAGCGAGAGGGCCCTGATCGAGCACATTGATTTCAACATGCTCTTCCGCTGGTTTATCGGGCTTCATCTGGATGAACCCGTTTGGAATCATTCCACTTTTTCCAAGAATCGCGACAGGTTGATCGAATCGGACATTGCCGTCTCTTTTCTGAAATCCGTTCTCGCAAAAGCGGAAGAACAGGGGCTCCTCTCAAGG
>JARKQW010000071.1 GCA_029974695.1 Syntrophobacteraceae bacterium
CGGCTCCCTCAAACCTTTGTGAAGAACCCGGAGAAACAATGGAAGTGGATCTTAGAACCCTATTTCACCACGAGTCATTTGGTGAAAAAATCGCCCAAGCAGCACCGGGAGTATTGTGAACAGCGGCTGGAGATCGACAGGGAACTGCCGGAAAGTCTCTATGTGTTTGTGGGGCAGCCTCGGCAGCCCGAAGTCACCCCGGCTTCCATCGAGGAAGCCGTCAGGAGTTCGGGAATGCAGGGGTGCAGTTTGTCGCTGGTGGCCGAGTACCGGAACTCTTTCGACTACGTGTTGGAAGTGCTGAAGATCCTGGCCCAGATCCGCGACCACGACTTTCCCAAGCTTTCGGAATTGGAGCGAACTCGTCTCAGCAATGCATTCCATAATCGAAATGAGAACTTCAATGCGGTCATCAAGCTGTTGAACCAGATCCCGAGGCTGGAGCGGATTCGAGAGATCCTGAACCCCGAGAATATCGAAGGCCCCAGGACTCCCATCCTCGAGAATCTCTCCAAGCTTTTCTTGCACGGATTCACCGCGGCACAGCTCAAGGAAATGCTCCTCATCATGGTGGGATACAGCACCATGAGCCGGATCGTGTTCGGCAAGCTCCCCGAAAAGACCCTGCGCAGCATCACGGACCGGGCCAGGGAAGACAATTATCGCGAAATCGTGGATTTGCTGAGGGTCTGCCGTCTTATGAGCATGGCCGAGATCGCCGCCACCCTGGGAGAGTCTTTTACCGGGGAGCAGGCCAAGGAGCTGTACAGGCTGTACGACGACGCCATCTATGTGGCCACGGATCCCCGGCTGGATTGGGAGCGCCTCGAGGATCTTCGTATCAGCGCCCTGGGGGGAGTTCAGAACAAGGCCATTCGGGAGATGCTCAAGCTCTTCAACCTGTTCGAATTCCTGGACACGTGGCAGGATTTCATGCGACGGGGCCCATCCCAGAAAGAAGTCATCTGCGATTATCAGCCGGAACGGCTCCGCCACCTGCAGGAGGCCCTGGAACTGGCCGGGATTGCCAATGACTTCAAGCAGAAGTTCATGAGCGATCATATCTTCGGACATTCCCATTTCTTCCGCCGCTTCCTGGACACGGAATTCCACGGCACGGGACACCTTTTCCCCATGCTGGGGACCCGGGCGGGTTTCATCCTGCTCTGGATTGCCGTGAACGCTTCGGACCGCCACATCATCAACTTCAATCCTCTGCTGGCAGGTGTTCCCGAAAACCGCCGCGAACAGCGCATCGGCAAGATCCGGGAGGCCCTGTTGCGGCTCTCGGTGGAGAATCTTCAACCGTCTCTTTTTGCGGACGTGAAGCAGGATCTCAACGAAGGCCGACCTGCTTTCATTTTTGACACGGGCCTGCGCATCACCTCCCAGGAGGAACAGCGGGTCATCGAGGTTTCTTTTGTGGATGTGGATGAAAACATCCGGCAACTGGAAGCTCTCTTGACCCACTTCGAGTCCCAGCGGCTCCGGGGAGTCTCCCTCAGGAATCTGCAGGAACTGGAGCGGCTGTTTTCAGAACTGGAAAGCTTTCATCACTACCTGCAACAGCGAGGCTGCCAGCTCCAATGTGATCGTTTCAACCTGTCCGAAGGCTTCGAGAAGAAGGATCTGGAAATCGGAGGAATACGGGAACGACTGAAGTCCAATCTGCAAGGCCAGATCTTCGTGCCCGAAGAGGTCTACGATTCCATCAGCGTTTTGGCCCAGCACTGCCCGGAGGTTCTCAGGTTCATTCTTCCCGAATTCCACGCCTTTGGAAGCCTTGTGGAGACGTGGCCCACTCGACGGCAGCAGTCCCTGGGAAGGTATGTCATGCGTTGCCTGGAGAAATTCCAAGCCTTGATCATCAAGGACCGCAACACCTTCCAGGATCGCAACACCTTCTACCAGCTTGCCAAGCAGGAATTCGGCCCCCTGGCCGAAGAGGGAATCGGAGCCACTCACGCCCAGATGGAAATTCTCGAATACATCACCGAAAGAATCCAGGAACGGATGAATCTCTGTCAGGCCCTCAATCTCTCCTTGGTGTTTCAAGACATCGGAAAAGTGGACGCCTACCGGGCATCGCTCCCCGAGTTGGCCGATTCGTGGACCCATGCGGAGGTCGGTGCGGAAATCCTGGAAAAATCGGACATCCTTCGGCGGTTGCCCTTTGGAAGCCAGGTGGATCAACTGGTAATCCGCCTCGTTCGAGATCACGGGGTGGTGGGACATGTCATCCAAGGGGAAGAACCGATCATAGCCCTGAAGCCCCTCATCGAAACCGGAGACGATCGGTTCCTCGACGCCCTGGCGCTCCATTCCATTGTTGCGGCCGCGGCGGTACAGGAAGGCCTCCTGACCTCGGACCTCCTCGACCTGTTCCTGAATTACCGCGCCCTGGCTTTGCGCCTTCTCCGCGCCAAGACCGACTGGCATTCCTGGCTCCGGGAGCATATCCGGGAAAAAGGAGAAACCGTTCTGGAAGAATTCCGGCTCACGTCCCGCCGGGTCGGGGACTCGGCCGCCCGGCCGATCCCAACCTGCGGATGGGAGCAGACGGAGTCTTGTGACGAAGTTCTCTGGCACGGACGTCAGAGCGTCGCCATGGAACGGCTCTTCCGGTTGGTGGGGATCACCTGGGTCGACTACCAGGACCTGCAGATGCACCTGTTGGAAATGCCCGTCAATTTCATCTACCACAAGAAGAAGCTGAAGAGCGTGGGGGTCGAGGCTTTCCAGAGACAGCTGGCCGATGCGGCCCAGATGTACCGGGTGGTCTCGGAAATGACGCCGGAGTTGCGCTGCTACCTGCTGTTTTCCCTGGATCACCTGGGTGGAGCCCTGCGTATCTATCACTTCCACCATTTGCCCAGGTACCTGGAAATCAGGGAAGCCGTGAAACTCCTGGTGATCACCCTCCAGGTTTTCCATCACCATTACGGCATCGAGGCACGAAACGGCCTGATCAGTTTCGGGGAGCTGAGCCAGAAGATCGAGAAGAGGCAAAACCTCATCCAGGAAATGCTGAGGGAGCTTCCCTTCCCCGAAAGGTGTCTCATGGAACCGGGTCCCCAACTTCTGACCCATCCCCACGGTCGAATACGATTCCAAAAGGGTCTGCACCAGGTTGCCCTGGCGGTGGGGTATGAGGACGCAATCCGGCTCCGGGACATGGCCGATTCACTGGAGGCCTTCTCGAGTCACGATGACCTGGTCCGACATTACCGGGAGATGGTCCAGGGGTTGGAGCGGGATATGCCCTACGAGACCTCGGACGCGAGAGAGGAGCTTCGCAGGGTTTTCGAAAGGCAGAGGGAGAGGATCAACGAACGGATCCTGGGGACTTACCGGGAACGGATGGGGAACATCCATACCTTCTCCCGGTTCCAGCAGATTCAGGACGAAATCCAGGCGTCTCAGTGGGTCCTGAACCTCACGGAAAGACAAAGGTTTCTCCTCCATGAAATGGTGGAGTTCCACCGATCGCGGCTTCGGGAACATTACCTGGATTCCATTTACCGGGAGATCCGGGCCTTCGAGGAGAAATCGGACCTCACGGCCTACTGGGACCGGCTCAAACACGAGCTCTATTCTCTCAGGCCGTCGGTGGGGAAGGAATTTGAATCCCTCGTCGCCCAGTTCATGGACCGGAGGTTGGAGGAGTTGAGCTGAGGCGCGAGTCTTTCAAAGGAGAATGCTGAGCCACACCAGCAGCAACATGCCCAGGGGATAATAGCTGGAGGTGTTGAAGAGGGCCGAAGCCAGGACAGGGTCCAGGGAACGGTGCAGCTTGTAGGCGGGCAGCAGCAGGCAGAAGCCTCCGAGGGTAAGGGTTCCCGGCAGATACAGGAGACTCATTCGGGTCGGAGTGGCCCAGTACAGGAGGAGGCTCAGGCAAACGGCGGCGGCGAGGGTGCCCAGGACAATCCGGGCGGAATCCTCCGGCCCGAAGCGCACGGGGATGGTTTCCGCTTCAAGGTCCGCATCCTCCTTCCTGTCCGCCCAGTCGTTGGGGACGTTCTGGCCGCCGATCTCCCAGAAGAACAGCCACAGAAAAAGTGTTCCCAAAAAGGTCGGCGAAGGGTCCGGCACTACCGCATAGACCGCCGCCAACCCTCCCGCCGTTTTGACCCACCCGCTCACCAACGTGCGAAGGTAGCTCACCTTCAACAGGAGGCAATAGACGGTCTCCGCCGCACATCCTGCCAGGAAAATCCATGCGCAGACCGGGTTGAGGGAATAGGCCCCCAGGACGGCCACCACGCCCCATCCCAGGGCCCATGCAATTCCTTCGGGGAGGCTCAGCAAGCCTTGGGCGATGGGATGACGCACGCAGACCGCGTCCAGATCTCCGGGTCCTTGGGAAATCCCGCATTTGCGAATCTTGTCCCGGTCCACCCGGTAATCCACCACATCGTTCACGGCATAGACCGCCGTGTAGCCCGCAAAGGCCGTCAGAATCCCCAGAAGGATCACCCTCGGGGAGGGGATCGCTCCCAGGGCCAAGAGAGCCGCAACGGCGGGGGTGGCCATGTCCAGGAGCCCGTGCTGGGTCCGGGAGAGGGCCAAGAAGAGCTTGATCTTGGATAACCGGGTTACATTCAACGTGGCAGGGTTGTTCAAAAGAGATCTCCTTGCACCCGGAACCGTCGGGAGTTGGGGGTTCTCTCAAAGGGGG
>JARKQW010000075.1 GCA_029974695.1 Syntrophobacteraceae bacterium
GGCCCTGACCCCGGAGGACCCGCGCAATCCCGCCAACGATCCCCGGTACGCCTCCCTGGCCCCCGGAGAGGTTCCCCTGTCGGAATGCCTGAAGGACACCGTGGCCCGTTTCCTGCCCTACTGGCATGACACCATCGCCCCGGTCGTCGCCCAGGGGAAGCGGGTGCTCATCGTCGCCCACGGCAACAGCCTCCGAGCCCTGGTGAAATACCTGGACAACGTTTCCGACCGCGAGATCGTGGGTTTGAACATACCCACGGGGATCCCCCTGGTCTACGAGCTGGACGACGACTGCAAGGCCGTTCGGCATTACTACTTGGGGGATGAGGAGGCCGTTAAGAAGGCCACCCAGGCCGTGGCCGATCAGCTGAGAAAAAACGCCTGAGAGACTTCTTCACACGGTAGCGGACCACCCGAGGGCGATTTCTCGGCCGGTTCCTTCCGTCCTCCCGACCCGCGGCGGGTCCCGGACCTGCGCCGGGGGCCGGGGGTCCGGTTTCTGCACAACCGAGGAAACTCCGGTCGTCCAAAGCGTTTCCCGGGAGGGACCCTTCGGGCGGGTCGCGGATCCTGGAAGTTCTTCTGCTGCCCGCAAAGGTCCGAGACCCGGGGAGCAGGAAGCGAGGGAAGCATGGTTTTGGATCGCGTGGATCCCACCCGGAGCAGGGCCTGGCAAAGGCTTAAGGATCATTACCAGGTCATGCGGACCAGGCACATGAACGATCTTTTCGCCGAGGACCCGGATCGGTTCCGACGGTTCAGTTTCCGATTCGGCGACATGATCGTCGATACGTCCAAGAACCTCATCACCGAAGAGACCATGAATCTTCTCACGGACTTGGCTCGGGAATGCCGGGTCAAGGAGTCGGCCGAGAAGATGTTTTCCGGAGAAAAGATCAACGAAACGGAAGACCGCGCGGTCCTTCATGTGGCTCTGCGAAATCGGTCCGGTCTCCCGATCTGCGTGGACGGAAAGGACGTAATGCCGGAGGTCGAGGAAGTCCTCGAACAGATGGAGGGGTTTTCCCGGAGGGTTTTGACCGGCGGGTGGACGGGATTTACGGGAAAGCCCATCCGGGATATTGTGAATATCGGGATCGGCGGGTCCGATCTGGGGCCCCTCATGGTTACCGAGGCCCTGAGACCGTACTGGCAGCCCGGCATCACGCCTCATTTCGTCTCGAACATCGATGGGACCCACATCTTCGAGAACCTCAAGAACCTCTCTCCGGAGACCACTCTTTTCCTGATCGCCTCCAAAACGTTCACGACCCAGGAAACCATGACCAACGCCCACACCGCCAGGAAGTGGTTCCTGGAGCGGGGGGGAGAGGAATCCGCCGTTGCCCGGCACTTTGTTGCCATCTCCACCAATGAAAAGGAAGTCGTCCGGTTCGGCATCGATCCTTCGAACATGTTTCGCTTTTGGGACTGGGTCGGGGGACGGTACTCTCTTTGGTCCGCCATCGGGCTGTCCATTGCCTGCACCATCGGCTTCGACCATTTCTCCCAGTTGTTGCAGGGGGCCCACGTCATGGACCTCCACTTCCGGGAAGCCCCCCTGGAAAAAAACATTCCCGTCGTGCTGGCCCTCCTGGGGATCTGGTACGGCAATTTCTTCGGGGCCGAGACGGAAGCGATCCTCCCCTACGATCAGTATCTCCACCGTTTCCCCGCTTACTTCCAACAGGGGAACATGGAAAGCAACGGGAAATCCGTCGACCGACGGGGGCGGACGGTGACCTATCAGACGGGCCCCGTCCTGTGGGGAGAACCGGGCACCAACGGACAGCATGCTTTCTACCAGTTGATCCATCAAGGGACTCGGCTGGTGCCCTGTGACTTCATCGCCCCGGCCGTCAGTCACAATCCCGTGGGAGATCATCATCGGATCCTCCTGTCCAATTTCTTTGCACAAACCCAGGCCCTCATGCGGGGGAAGTCCCGGGAAGAAGTGCAGGAGGAGATGAGGAAGGCCGGGATGTCCGAAAAGGAAGTGCAGAGACTGGCCCCCTTCAAGACCTTCCCCGGCAATCGACCCACCAACAGCATTTTGATCCGAAAGTTGACCCCCTTCACCTTGGGGAGCCTCATTGCCATGTACGAGCACAAGATCTTTACCCAGGGGATCGTCTGGAACCTGTTCAGTTTCGACCAATGGGGAGTGGAATTGGGCAAGCAGCTTGCCGGACGGATCTTGGCGGACCTAATGGAAGATTCCCCCACGGAGGCTCACGACAGCTCCACCAACGGGCTGATCAACCTCTACAAGGAATGGAGATGAGCCTCCCGGGAGGTGGAACCCAACCCGGACAGGAACGGAGAACGCCCTATGGAAGCACATGAACTGGCAGGAAAACCTGTTCCTCCTTCGATGATCGTGAACATCCCAAAGCTGGTTTCCGCCTACTACACCCTGACGCCGGACGTCGAGGAGCCCGCACAGAGAATCGCTTTCGGGACTTCGGGACATCGGGGGTCTTCCCTGCGGAGGAGTTTTAACGAACCGCATATCCTTGCCATCAGCCAGGCCATTGTGGAGCATCGTCGAATGCGGGCAGTGACGGGCCCTCTCTTCCTGGGGATGGACACCCACGCCCTCTCGGAGCCCGCCCTGGCGAGCGCCCTCGAGGTCTTTGCCGGCAACGGCGTGACCCTGCTGGTTCAGAAGGGTTTTCGTTACACGCCCACCCCCGTGGTGTCCCACGCAATCCTTACTTACAACCGGGGCCGAAGAGACGGGCAGGCCGACGGGGTGGTAATCACCCCGTCCCACAACTCTCCCGAAGACGGGGGATTCAAGTACAATCCTCCTCACGGCGGTCCTGCGGAAACGGAGGCCACCCGGTGGATCGAAAGGCGGTCCAACGAGATCCTGGCGGGGAACCTGCGGGACGTGCGCAGGGTTCCCTTCGAGCGGGCCGTCAAGGCGGAAGGCACTCGCGAATACGACTTCATTACCCCCTATGTGGAGGATCTTTCCGCCTGCGTGCACATGGAGGCCATCGCGGGGGCGGGATTGAAGATTGGAGTCGATCCCCTGGGAGGAGCCGCCGTCGATTTCTGGGAACCCATCGCCCGTCGCTACGGGCTTTCCCTGGAGATCGTTCATCCGTACGTGGATCCCACCTTCTCCTTCATGACCCTGGACAAGGACGGGAAGGTCCGCATGGACTGCTCGTCCCCCTATGCCATGCAACGGTTGATCGGTCTTAAAGATCGCTTCGACATCGCTTTCGGCAACGACCCGGATGTGGACCGGCACGGGATCGTCACCAGGGGGGCGGGCCTGTTGAACCCGAATCATTACCTGTCCGCCGCCGTAGCCTACCTGTTTCAGAACCGCCCCCAATGGGGCCTGCAGGCGGCGGTGGGCAAGACCCTTGTTACGACCTCCATGCTGGATCGGGTTTCCGCAGCGTTGGGCCGCCCGCTTTGCGAGGTGCCGGTAGGGTTCAAGTGGTTCGTGGACGGGCTCCTTGCCGGTTCCTTTGGTTTTGGAGGCGAGGAAAGCGCGGGGGCGGCCTTCTTGAGGCAGGACGGCACCGTCTGGACCACGGACAAGGACGGCATCATCATGGATCTTCTGGCCTGCGAGATGACCGCCCGCACCGGAAAGGACCCCGCCGTCCTGTACGGGGAACTGGAAGCCCGTTTTGGAAAGGCCTACTATACGAGGATCGATACCCCCGCTTCCCCCGGTAAAAAAGCGGTTCTAAAGAAACTCACCCCCGAGATGGTTTCCGCCAGGGAATTGGCGGGCGAACCCATCACGGAAAAACTGACTCGCGCGCCCGGAAACAATGCCCCCATCGAAGGGTTGAAAGTGGTCGCGCCCAACGGGTGGTTTGCAGCACGCCCCTCGGGAACCGAAGACATTTACAAAATCTACGCCGAGAGCTTCAAGGATCAAGACCATTTGGAGTGGATCCTCAACGAGGCCCGGGGAATTGTGGATCAGGCCTTTGAAGCCGCGGGCGCATAGGAACTCGCTCCCGGAAAAGGCTCATAAACATGGAGTGAAGATGTACTGTACGAAGTGTGGAGAAGCTCTCGATTCCCAAGATCGGTTCTGCAGACATTGCGGCGAATCCCGTCCTCCAGACTCCGCAAAACGATTCGAAGCCGCATTTCCTCCTTCCGTCGGGCCGTCCGAGGCCGGGTACTGGCACACCTATGTGCGCCCTTTTTTTATGACGGCGGGCCTGTTCATTGCGGGCCTGTGTGGTTTCTTCCTGGTCTTGAAACTGCTGTGGGCGTTTTGGGGGGGCGAATGAGTGCGCGCCCACCGGGAAACGGCCTCCGGGAACGATCGATCCTGCTTTCCCGGCGCCCAAACCGGCAGGCCGCTTCTTTGGAAAACGCCCGGTTTCTTCCTCTCTCGCTCCCGCATCCGGTACGACCCGGAAGGGAGCCAAAGGCCATAGAATCATTCCTATCCGGGTATTCCGGATGGTTATCCAGGCTTAGGGAATTGCCTGCGTAGAGTCGCGGGTTCGTCGCCGCAAGCCCCGCCATGGTTGCGGCAACGACCGGCGAAAGGAAAAGGCGGGCGGCGCGGGCCTTATGAGTGGGCGGGGCCCTGGGACGGTAGGCGTCCAATCCCACGGGACCCGGCCGGTAGGGTCAATCCGGAAATGCCCGCTTCCAGAAGCTCTTTGACGTAGCCCTCAACATCCCCCCCGGCCATTTGGTCTGCGATGCGCTCCCGCAAAACCTCCTGGAACTCGACGATTCGGATCTCGTCCGCCTCGAAGGCAATGATCTTGGTGAGCAGATGAACGAAGGGCATGATGACCAGGGTGCAGACAATGGCCCTCAGGACCAGGTAGGAGGCAAAGACCTTCGCGGCCAGAAAGCTCACGGCCAGGGCGACAATCATGGCCAGCCCGGTTCGAAGATAGAGCCTTCGGGCTTGCTGCTTCCCGAGAAGGGGGCTCGGGACCACATTCTCGGCGGCGACGAAGTCCTCTAAGGTCCCTTTCTCGAGGTGAGACTTCAAGGAATCCAGAAGCTCTTCCCTGACCCCGGGAAACCGGCTCTCGTATCGTTTCCACCAACGGTAGCTGACCACGGACACGATGATTTGAATGATCAGTACGATTGCAGCAACCTTCCATTCCATCTCTTAGCTCCGCATGTTCCGGCTCGTGTGGGCCCTCCCGGCCGCGACCCGTCAACCGCCGACGGAGGCCGACGGTCGCGAACTGTCGGAATTGGCAAAGCCCCTATATACTCGCTTTTCCAGACGCGGGCCAGAGAAAACTCCGGGGGCGGCACGCGACCCGTAACGTCGCTTTCCAGGCCGCTTTTCCGGATTCGGTCCAAGCCCTCAAAGCGGTGGCAGCACAGGGACGGCACGATCTATCTATTGAGATCGGCAAAAGAGGGCAGGGTCCCCAGGGGACCGGCCTTCCGAACGCCCCGCTCAATGGCCTGGGCCGTCGCCTCCGCCGCCAGGGCCCCCACCACGCTGACCTCCACTCCCTCGATCTCGCCGCAGCTCAGGGCAAAGATCGTGTCTCCGTCATAGAGGGTGTGGGCCGGATTGACGGTGCGGGCGAGCCCGTCGTGGGCCATTTGGGCAATCTTCGTCAACTGAGTCTTGTTGAACCGCACATTGGTCACTACGGTCCCCACGATGGTGGCCTGGCCCTCGGGAAACCCCCTCATGCAGACGAGATTCCGAATCTCCTTGCCGGCGTCCACGAGCCCGAGGCTGTGTTCGCCGTCCCGGCACCCGGCGATGATTTCATGGGTACGGGAGTCCAGGATGTCCCCGAACGCATTCACCACCATCAGGGCTCCGACCTTGACTCCCGTGGGTGCGTGAATGCACGCGCACCCCAGCCCGCCCTTCATGGCCCGTTCCATCCCGTACAGCTTCCCCACAGAAGCCCCGGTGCCGGCTCCGACATTCCCCTCGGCCACGGGCTCCCCGCTCGCGCGGATGCAGGCTCGATAGCCCGTCTCCGCATCCGGGTATCGCCCCTGAGGATTCAGGGCCAGGTCGAAAATGACGGCGCCCGCCACAATGGGGACAAAGCCGTGGCCGCTGTCGAATCCGATGCCTCTCTCGTGCAGGAATGACCGAACGCCCCCGGCCACACTGATGCCGAAAGCGCTTCCGCCCGTAAAAAACAATGCGTGGATCCTGTCCACCAGGTTCAGGGGATGCAGTGTGTCCGTTCCGTACGTTCCGGGGGCCCCCCCACGAATGTCCACTCCGGCCGTGGCTCCTCCCCGGGGCAACAACACGGTACAACCGCTGGCAACCCCGGTTTGCTCGGCATGGCCCACCAAAATCCCCTCGATGGATGTGACGGTGTCATTGATCATGGCTGTTATCCCGAATGAATTGGAGTAAATAACGGTAGACTTCCTTGCCGATTTCCATCCCTATCTCGATGATCTCGGGCCCGTACTGGCGGCCCGTCGCCGTCCGAAAGGTCTCCATCACTCTGCGGATCCCCGTCATCCCCCACGGAAATTTTGCCGCCAGCTCGTGCGCACTCAGCTTCTGATGGTCCATCATGTGCCACAAGGTGTGGGTGAAAGTGTCCGGTCCCCAGCGAAACTTATCCGCATCATACAGGCAGTCGCTGACGAGCTGAAACCACGGGCGGTCCGAGACGACCGGCGCCACAAAGGCCTCGTGGTTCCGAATCGCCTGGCAGATGCACCGGGTCTCCTCCCGGGTCATGGGAAGGCTCTGCAGCACCCTGGCCGCCTCCAGGGCCCCGGACTCCGCATGGTTGCTCTCGTTGCGGCAAATGTCGTGAAGAAGCCCGGCCACCAGTCCCAGCACCATGAGCCGCTCCACCTCTTCCCGGCTCAGGGGGCTGGACATCAGTTCCACATCGATGAGGGTTGCCGCATCAAGACCGACCCGCGTGCTGTGGAGCAGGCCGTGGCCCATCTCGTCCTGCAGGATTGGTCGAACCATGCCTCGAAGATACACGACCGAAGAGTTGGTGAAGAAAAGCTTGCGTGCCACGGCCATGGGGGCCTTGAATCGAACGTAGAATTCCGGAATGCGATGTCTGGATGCGATCCTCGTCGCTTCCCGCTGAAGTTTTAAAATCCATAGATCCATAGACCGACGGTCGCCTTTCGTGTCGGGCCCCCCTCGAAGAAGGGTCCCTCCGCAGGGTAGAGCGTATGCAAAGGCATCTCCGGGGGCAATCCGAAATCGGTTCCGGATTGCCTTCCCCTTTTTACTGTAAAGCATACTTTTCCGCAATGAGGCGACGAAAACGAGGGGTATAGATGAGATCGAAGGCGGCTTCTTTGCCGGGAAACAGTCGGGATGCCGTGTTGCGCACCATCCGATGAAGGTTCTGAGCCTCTTCCAGAGCGAGGTCCGACTGGGCGATGAGGGCAAGGGAAAAATCCACCAGCCTTCGCAGACGACGAAGGCGGTTTTCTTCTTCCTGCAACTCCTGCTCCTTGACTGGGTCTGGGATCGAGGAAGACCTGCTCACCGTTCTCCTTCCAGGGACAAATTGGATTGGCTTTCATGGTAGCATGCCGGGAGCGGCATTGACAATAGAACCCCTGCTGATTAGTTAGTAGTGGTTCTTCGACTCACCATGGCTTATTCTCGATAGCGGTACCGAAGCCGTAAAACCCAGGCAGGAATTCGTGACTCTCAGAGGGGAGGATAACATGCCCAAACTAGTCGGCACCAGGACGGAAAAGAACCTTCTCACAGCATTTTCGGGGGAATCCCAGGCCAGAAACCGGTACACGTATTTTTCCAGCCAGGCAAAGAAGGACGGCTTCGTGCAAATCGCCGCTATTTTCGAAGAGACGGCGAACCAGGAAAAGGAACACGCCAAGAGGCTCTTCAAGTTTCTGGAAGGGGGCGAGGTGTCCGTTACGGCGACCTATCCCGCAGGGCGCATTGGAAGCACCCTCGAGAACCTCCGGGAAGCGGCGGCCGGCGAGAATCACGAGCACACGGTCATGTATCCGGAATTCGCGGCCGTTGCCCGGGAGGAAGGTCTCCCGGAAATCGCGGAGGTCTTCGAGGCCATCGCCGTAGCAGAGAAACAGCATGAGAAGAGGTACAAGGCCCTGGCCGGCAATATTTCCGCAAATCGAGTCTTTCAAAGGGAAACCGCCGTCATCTGGCGATGCATCAACTGCGGCTACCTTCACGAGGGGGCTGAAGCCCCGGAGCTCTGTCCCGCATGCGCACATCCTCGAGCTCATTACGAGATCCTGGGAGAAAACTGGTAGGGGCTCCCCGCGGCTGCAGCGAATTTCATCCGGAGAAAGGGAAAACTATGGGCGGTTCCGATTGCCTTTATCAATGCCAAACCACAAACTGCGGATACCTCTATGACCCCAAGAGAGGGGACCGAAAGGGGAAAATCGAAAAGGGGACCTCCTTCGACGATCTTCCCGAAGACTGGAAATGCCCCGTTTGCGGGGCAGGCAAAAAGATGTTCAAACCGGTGCCCGGCACGGGATGCGACTGAAATGAGCCGGTAGTCCGATTTGCTCACTCGTTAGCAGGATGTTGAATTAGCGGGGTGAGCTCAACCCCTCTTTCCCGGGTGGATTTTT
>JARKQW010000094.1 GCA_029974695.1 Syntrophobacteraceae bacterium
TCGCCGTTCACAAGTGGTTTGCCCGCAGGCCGGGAACGCTCTTCCGGGGTTTGCTGCTCTCCGAGTTCGTGAATGCTCCCCTGAGAGATTCCTTCTACCGCGCCCACGACCTTAGTGGGATTCGCATCGGGGACCCATTCATGGGAGGCGGTACCCCGCTGATCGAGGCCAATCGTGTGGGTTGCCATGTTGTGGGCCGGGACATCAATCCCATGTCTTACTGGATCGTGAAGCGGGAAATCGAGCACCTTGACCTGGATGCCTACCGAGCGGTCGGTGATACGTTGGTAAGAACCCTGGATGAACAGATCGGCCGGTTCTATCGGACCCGGTGCTCCCATTGCGGCTCCCAGGATGCCCACGTGAAGTACTTCCTCTGGGTCAAGGTCATGAACTGCAGCCAATGCCGGGAGGAAATCTCCCTATTTCCCGGCTACCTGGTTTCGGGAGACAAGCGGCATCCCATGAATGTTCTAGTGTGCGGGGAATGCGGGCAGCTGACCGAGGTGGAGGACGGAAAAAACCCGGGGGTGTGCAAGCAGTGCGGCCGGAGTCTCTCACGCACGGGACCTGCAAAACGCAACCATTGTCCGTGTCCCCGTTGCGGAAGGATCCATGGGTATCCGGATGCCGGGGCGGGGCCGCCCCGACATAGGCTTTTCGCCATGGAATACCATTGTCCTCGTTGCAGGACACGACAAAAGGGCCGCTTTTTCAAAATTCCGGACCCGGAAGACCTGGCTCGACTGGATGAAGTCGAATCGATGGGGAAACGATTGCAGCCGACTTTCGTGCCCGACGATCCCATTCCGGGCGGAGATGAGACCAACCGGCTCCATCGCTGGGGCTACCGGTATTATCGAGAAATGTTCAACTCCCGCCAGCTGGTTGGTCTCGAGTTGAGTTGCCGTTTCATCGCCGCACAACCCGACGAACGAATACGGAATGCCCTGGCGACGAACCTCTCCGATCTTCTCAGGTATCAGAACATGCTCTGTCGCTATGACAGCATGGCCCTGAAGTCGCTGGATATCTTCTCCGTGCACGGATTTCCCGTGGGGCTGATCCAATGCGAGTCAAACCTCCTGGGCATCCCGGGACGAGCGAACGGAGAAAATGTGGGCAGCGGCGGCTGGTCCAACATCATCACCAAGTTCGTCAAAGCGAAGTCCTACTGCTTGCAACCGTTTGAAATCCAGCACCGATCGGGGCGAAAGGTCGTCATAGAAATATCGGGAGAGTGGATTGGCGAAACCAGCCGCCTTTTCCCGGCCGTGAAATCCAGGGGAGTGGACCTTGCCTGCTCGGACGCGGCCGTGGCGGACCTGGAGCCGGGAAGCCTGGATGCCGTGCTGACGGACCCTCCCTATTTCGGGAATGTGCAGTACGCCGAACTGACGGATTTCTGCTATGTTTGGTTGCGCAAACTGGCGGGGAGAGGCGTGCCTGAGTTCTCGACAGGATCGACCCGGAACCCTGCGGAGCTCACAGGCAACGAGAACATGGGCAGGGGCTTGGAACATTTCACCCGGGGTTTATCGTCCGTCTTCCGGAAAATGGCGATTGCCCTCAAACCGGGTGCTCCCATGGCTTTCACCTACCACCACAACCGGCTCGAGGCCTATTATCCCGTTGCCGTCGCCGTCCTCGACTCGGGCCTTACCTGCTCCGCCTCTCTTCCGTGCCCTGCGGAGATGGGAGCCTCCATTCACATTAGCGGGACCAAGTCCTCCGTTGTGGATACCGTGTTTGTTTGCCGTTCGACGGGGAAGATCCCTGCAAAGTGGATCGTCGGGTCCCCCGAAGGGCTGGCGGGCCTTGTGAGGGAAGACCTGGAAAAGCTTAGAGGAGGGAATTTCTCTCCGACCGCCGGGGATCTGCGGTGCATCATTTATGGCCACCTGGTCCGTCTTGCCGTATGGGATCTTCGAAAGGGTTGGAATCGGGACCTGGAAACGGCTCATCGTTTGGGCCGGGTGGAGGAGTGGATCCGTGCGTTTGGGGGGCTTGAATCCGTGGAACGGCACCTGCGCGATGTCATCTCCACAATTCCCCACGTCCAACAAGCGATCGCCCAAGAAGCACAGTCATCCTACAGAGAACCTCCCAGTGAAGTTTCCTTTTGAAGCCTCGTTGCAGGAAATCCAAGAAAACCCCGATCCGTTCGTATCGGCCGTGTTCTCTTGCCTGGAATCCGAATTTCTCCTTATGCCGAAAGGGAGCGGGTTTATCGAATATCCCGTTTTCGAATGCGGTTACGAAGCACTCAAGAAGGCCACCTCGGGGTTCCGAGAGTTTGCGGGCGAACCGGTTTATTCGACGGTGATATCCGTGCCCATCTCCCTGATAGTCCTGCGGTCGATGTTGGGATTCACGCCGTCGGAGTGGGCCTACATTGCCACTCAGCGTACCGGGGTTGAAGTCACACAAGGACATGCGCGGACTTTGGATCGCAAAATACGAATGATGCCCTCCGCCCCACTCAAGGTGCAGGGAGAGGCTGCAGCGAGGCTCAAAGCTCTCGTGGATTCGGCCTGCCAGATGCTCGTGGAGGGGGCCCCCGATGTGGAGCCCGACAAACTTCATCGACTGGACAAGGCGGACACAAGGAACGGTATCCAGGCGGTTCAGAACATGGCCGCCATGGGAGTGCCCTATGCCATGCTGCTCTACGAGCGACTCCTCGGAAGACCCTTCTCCAGTCATCGGGATTCCGTGAGCGAGCTTGTGGGGGATCGTCTCGAGTCTGCAATCGAGGACCTGCTCGCACGCGCAGGGATCAGCTACCGCAAGACGAAACGTGCCAAGCGGATCGAAGGATTCGACCAGGCCCCGGACTTCATGATTCCCAGCGAGTTCCATCCCCAGGTGGTCATCGAGGCGAAATTTACCGAAGATGATGGGACCGCCAGGGACAAGGTGACGCGCATTCAGCATCTCGCGGAGCTGAGTTCTATGGGCGTGCCTTCCGGACAAGCACGATTCGAAGTCATTGCCTGCATCGGGGGGAGGGGTTTCGGGGTGCGCCGAGAAGACAGGAAGAAGATGCTCTTGGCAACCGGCGGAAAAGTCTTCACCCTGAAGGTGCTGGACCGCCTGGTGGAGCATTCACGTCTGAAGGATTTCCGGACCGGATAAGAACCCAAGATGCTCCGGTTCTGCACGATTGTACCCAATCAATCCCTCGAGATATGATTCCCGTCCCTTTTCACTTCATCTTCTTTCTCTCGTTTCAACATCCATTTCGGGGACGGGGGAGGAGCCTATGGGGAGAGCGTGCGGCTCATTCTTCGAGGGATGCACCGGCACCCGAGCTTCCCCATGAGCAGTTCCCGTGCCCGAGGCACGGCGTCAAGGCTTTGGATGTGAGGGGCGAGTGTGGTATAAGACGGGGCAGCCGGGCGTAGACACAATACGAGGAAATCACCATTCGGGTGGAAGGGATGGCCCATGAAAGTTGCGTATTTCAGCATGGAGATCGGACTCAACGAGAACATTCCCACCTACAGCGGGGGGCTGGGAATCCTGGCGGGGGACCACATCAAGTCGGCGGCGGACCTGAATGTACCCCTGGTGGCGGTCACCCTCCTCTACAAGCGCGGCTACTTCGTGCAGAGCATCAATCCTCTGGGGCAGCAGGAGGAGACGTATCCCTATTTTGATCCGCGGGCCTTCATGGAGCAATTGCCCTTCAAGGTCACCCTCAAGCTGGAGGGACGGGACCTGCACATCAGTGTCTGGAAATACACCCAGGTCGGCCTGACGGGAAAGGTTCCCGTGTATTTCCTCGATACGGACCTGCCCATCAACGCGCCCGAAGACCGGTTGATCACCCAGTACCTTTACGGAGGCGATCAGCACACTCGAATCTGCCAGGAAAAGGTCCTGGGGATCGGGGGCTACCTGGCCTTAAAGCGCCTCGAGCCCGGGGTGACCACCTACCACATGAATGAAGGCCACGCAGCCTTTCTGACCCTGGCCCTCTTGAAAGACATGGACGGCAACGAGGAGAAGACCCGGGACAAGTGCATTTTCACCACCCATACTCCCGTCCCGGCGGGCCACGACAAGTTCCATTACGACATGGCGGAGGAGGTGCTGGGAGACTACCTGCCGTCGAACATCCGGTCTCT
>JARKQW010000104.1 GCA_029974695.1 Syntrophobacteraceae bacterium
GGCGTTATCCTCATCACCAAGAGCAGCACCGGGTAACACAAGACGTCCGGTGCTTTACCCTTCCCCTCGTATTTCCTCATCTGTTGCGCCTCTCTTCTTCATCAATCGACTTTTCTTCTTTTGTGGTACACTTACCCTCACTCGGCCTTCGGCCACCCTCTTCAAAGGGAGAGGGATTTATATCCCCTTGCCGTGAGGGAGAGGGGCGGGGGGTGAGGGGAAAAAGTAGGAAAACAAGGAGGTTCCATGTCAAAACCTGTTACCGTTGAGATTCTTGTTGTCGGGAATGAAATTCTGATAGGCGATATCCAGGACACCAACACCAATTGGATCTGCAAACTGATCAACGGCCGGGGCGGATACGTTGCCCGGGCCACCATGCTGCGCGACATACCCGAGGAGATCTCCGCTGCGACGCGGGCTGCCATCGAACGCGGGGTGGATGTCCTGATAACCTCGGGGGGGCTCGGTCCCACAGCCGACGACCTGACCGTCGCCGCCGTGGCTGAAGGCGCGGGTCTGGAACTGCGCCTCAATGAGAAAGCCAGGCAAATGGTAAAGGACAGCTATGACGATTTCTTTGCCAGGGGGATCATGGCCCAGGGTGGGCTCAATCCGGCGAGGGAGAAAATGGCCTGGCTGCCGGTTGGGGCGTCGCCGCTCCACAATCCGGTGGGGACCGCGCCCGGCGTCCTGTTCCGCGTGGGGAAGACCTCCATCATCTGCCTCCCCGGCGTCCCCTCCGAGCTGAAGGGGATCATCACCACATCGCTGGAACCGTTCCTGCGGGACACCCTCGGGGATGGGGGATCGCTGACCAAGGCCGTTACGGTCCGGTGCAATGACGAGTCCATCATGGAACCGGTCCTGAGCCGGGTTGTGCCGCGGCATCCCCGCGTCTACATAAAGTCCCTCGCCAGGACCCTGGGCGAAACCCCGGAACTGGACATCACCCTGACCGTGACCGGCGGCGAGGAGGACGAGCGGGCTCACCTTGTGGCCGCTGCCTACCGCGAACTGCGGGAGGGATTGACGGAGATTGGGATTGCCAACTGGGACAAGGTGTGACGGTTTTTCTGCTGAGGCTCTTGCAAAACTAGGAAAAAGTCAATAATAGTTCCCTCCCCCCCTTGCGGGTGTATAGACCGGAGTCAAGGGAGGGTGAAGACTAATGCAGAATGCTCTCTTCGATGAGAAAGCGATGGGAGACCGTCGTGCCGTGGTCGGGAGCTCCGTGCCAGGTCCGTTCCGTGAAACTGACCGTTCCGTCCCGGCCCACGATGAGCACGGTGGATGACCGGGTGCCGTAGCCGGCGCCGGAGATGAAGAGGGGGGCGAGGATACGTTCCTTTTCCAGCCCGACGCCGGTATCGGGGAGGAGATGGTCTTCCGGCAGGGAGCGATCGGTGAGAAGGTCGAACAACTCTTCGACGGCAGGTTCCCTGTTGTCGGAAAGGAGTTGCTTCAGGCGGTCTTTCCCCCGTGTCACCTTGGGCCATGGTGTGTCGAGCAGGTGATTGCTCAAGCCGTGGATTCCCGGTTGAACCAGGGACGGCGTCTCACCCTGGTTGGAAAAGCAGAACAGGTGGCCGGGGTCACCGAACAGGATGGTAAAGCCGCTGTAGAGTCCTGCCTTCTCCCTGAGGGCGGCAAGGAAACCCTCGGCCGGGGCTTTGCCCAGGAGGTAT
>JARKQW010000109.1 GCA_029974695.1 Syntrophobacteraceae bacterium
GGTCTGGGCCAGGAAGGGTTTCTGGATGTAGTCCCAGGCCCCGCTTTTCACGGCGAGCTCCGCCCCGTCTGCGTCTCCGTAGCCCGTGATGATGATCACTTCCGGTGAGGAGGCGGTCTCCCGGATCCGGGGGAGCAAATCCAGCCCGTTCCCGTCGGGCAGGCGCACGTCCAGGAACACGACATCGTACGGTGCGGCCAGCAGTTCCTCCATGCCCCGGGCAAGGGTGTGAGCGCATGCGGCCTCGTGGCCCACGCGCCTCACCAGTTCGCGAAGCAGCTCGGACGTATCGGGATCGTCGTCCACAATGAGGACTCTTGCCATGATCGAGGTCCTGGTTTCCCTGATTCTTCCCGGGGAGCTCCCGAACGGGGTGGGAGAGCTCCTCTCCACGCATGGAACCGGTCATCGTTTCCGAACGCCGTCGCGGGGGCAAGACCCCGACCCCATCGTGGTGCGTGACCGCTGAGGGAATAATAGGAAAGTCGAAACGATTGCTCAACCTTTTTCGGGCCCGGATCACCCCCTTCTTTCCCGGCTCTCCTCCGGCGGGAGACTCGGTTCGGACGCGCTCACCGGCGGGCGCTGCCGTGGAACGCCGCTTCCCGGAGAAGAGTGCCCGCGGTGCCGCTTGCCGGAAAGGTTCGTCACGGTGCCAGGGCTTTTCCTCGGCGTCGAACCCGGTGCGGGAGGGGGGCCGTTCCGGACCGGTTTTGGACCTCGGCGAACCCGGGGAAGGGTCCCGGGCAAAGAAAACCCCCTCCCTCCCGGGAGGAGGGAGAGGGCAGGGGGGGGGAAAACAACACGATCCTGGTTAAGCAAGATCGATGCCGGAATCGGAGGACTCGACCGATTTCTCTCTTCCGCCGGAAAATTAGGGAGAAGGATCGAGAAAGGAGGACCGCCGGACCCCCGGGCCGCTTTCGAACGGCTTGATCCCGAAAACGGGAGCGGTTAGGATAGCCGCGTTCATCGTATGTCTTTCCGGTCGGGAGCGAAGATACGGCAGCCCTGCTTCCCACCGTCGTCCGCGATTTTGCCGTCCCCGGAAGAAGCGGGCCGTTTCTCCGGGGCGCGGAAATCCAAGAGGACTTTTATGGATGTCGTCCTGTTGTCGAGATGGCAGTTTGCACTGACCACCGCCTTTCATATCCTTTTTCCGACCTTGACCATCGGGTTGGCCTTGTACCTGGTGGTCGTCGAGCTTCTCTGGCTGTGGAAGAAGGAAGAGATCTACTACCGACTGTACCGGTTCTGGGTGAAGATCTTTGCCATTCATTTTGCGGTAGGGGTGGTGTCGGGGATCACTCTCGAGTTCGAGTTCGGCACCAATTTCGCCCGGTTTTCCCAGGCGGTGGCCAACGTCATTGCGCCCCTCATGGCCTATGAGGGCATGACGGCCTTCTTCCTCGAGGCCGGGTTCCTGGGAATCATGCTGTTCGGATGGAACCGGGTTCCCCGGGGGATCCATTTCCTTTCGACCTGCCTGGTGGCCTTGGGCGCCGGGCTTTCGGCCTTCTGGATCATGGCCGCCAACGCCTGGATGCAAACCCCTGCGGGCTATCGCTTTGCCGAGGGTCGATTCTACGTGACCGATTTTCTTTCCGCCATCTTCAATCCCTCCCTGCCCACTCATCTCAGCCACATGCTGCTGGCTTCCTACGAGACGGCGGCGTTCGCCGTGGCGGGCATCAGCGCCTATTATCTCCTCCGGGGCCGAAACCCCGCGTTTTTTCGAAAATCCCTTTCCCTGGCCCTGGTGATGGCGGCCGTGGCGGCTCCCCTCCAGGTCCTGGTGGGGGACTTCAAGGGCGTGGTCGTGGCGAAACACCAGCCGCCCAAGTTGGCGGCCATGGAGGCCCACTGGAATACCAACACCCGGGGCGGGGCCCCTTTCGTCCTTTTTGCCCTGCCGGACATGCAGGAAGAGCGCAATCGCTGGGAGGTGACCATTCCCCACGTCCTGAGCCTTCTCATCACCCGTACCTGGGACGGAAAGGTCACGGGCCTGAAGGAATTTCCTCCCGGGGACCGACCCAACGCCCTCATCACCTTCTGGTCCTTCCGACTGATGGTGGCCGTGGGTTTCCTGTACCTGGCCCTCATGGGGTGGGCCGCCTTTCTGTGGCGCCGCAAAAGGCTCTATGATTCCCGCCCGTTCCTGGTTGCCCTAGTGGCGGTTCAGCCCCTGGGGTTTGCGGCGACGGTATCCGGCTGGGTGACCGCGGAAGTGGGCAGGCAACCCTGGCTGGTGTACGGAATCCTGCGCACGGCGGACGGAGTCTCGCCCATCGCGGCCGGAAACGTGGTCTGGTCCCTGTTGCTCTTCCTGGGCTTTTTCAGTTTGATCGGGACCAGTTATTTCTATTACGTGCTAAAAACCCTGCATCGGGGACCGGACTTCTCGAGCCCGATTCCCCCGATCCAAAGACCGGCGGGATTTCGCCCGATCCAAGGGGTCGCCCAAGGGACGGAGGAAAGCTGATGGACCTGGTGAACCTTTGGCTTTGCCTTGTCGGGCTTGTGATCCTTCTGTACGTGGTGCTGGACGGATTCAGCCTGGGAGTGGGGATCCTCTTTCCCACCGCCCGCAACGAGGCCGAGCGGGACGTTCTCATGAACAGCATCGCCCCCGTCTGGGATGCCAATCAAACGTGGATCGTCTTCGGGGGCGGGGCCCTCTTCGCCACCTTCCCCATGGTCTATTCCGTGCTTTTCAGCGCCCTCTACATCCCGCTCTTGACCTTTCTCTTCGGGCTCATCTTCCGGGGAACGGCCTTCGAGTTCCGGGCGAACTCCACGCGAAAGTCTCCGTGGAACCGAGCCTTCTTCGGAGGCAGCCTGACGGCGGTTTTTGCCCTGGGGGTCACCCTGGGATCCTACCTCTCGGGGACCCGGGTGGTGAACGGCCAGTTTGCGGGAGGGGCTTTCGACTGGCTCAATCCTTTTTCCGTGATGGTGGGCCTTGCCCTGATCGGGGGCTACGGGCTTTTGGGAGCCACTTACCTGGTGCTCAAGACCACGGGTCCGGTCCAGGAGCGGGCCTACCGCCAGGCCTTCTTCCTGGCGTGGGTGGTGGCCGGTTTCATGCTCCTGGTGAGCGTCTGGACGCCTCTTCACGACCCCTCCATCCCGGCCCGATGGTTCAGCGTTCCGCGGGTGTATTTCATCTGGTCCTTTCCCCTGCTGGGGGTTGGGGCTTTCCTGACGCTGATTCGCAGCCTCCGGAAACGGCGGGAGTTGCTTCCCTTCTGGAGCAGCGTGGTCCTGTTCGTTTCCGCCTACCTGGGACTCCTGGCGGCCGTCTACCCTTACGCCGTTCTTCCCGGCGTTACCGTCTACGAGGCGGCGGCCCAGAGGGAAACCATGCTGTTCACCCTGTGGGGAGTGTGCCTGGTGCTGCCCGTGGTCCTGGCCTACACCGTGTACAGCTACTGGGTGTTTCGGGGGAAGGTTGTGGCGGAGGAAGGGTACCACTAAGCTTCCGCGGCACCCATCGGACAACCGGGGCTTTCTGCCTTCCTGCCGATGAACCGGGGATCCGTGCCTCCTTTTCGGGTTGGGGTTTGGGGATTGGACTCCCCCTGCCGAGGGCAATTGCGACGTTCCTCCCTTCCGGAATAGGGCTCCGGCCGCAGGATCCCGGAGGAATCCCGGCATCGGCACGAGATCCATGTGGAAGGGAGGGCGCCCCATTGTATTGTACGCAATCTTCGCCCTTGACCTTGCCGACCTCCACCGGGAGGACTGCACTAGGTTCCCGCCCGATTTGAGCGATTCGGAGAGCATCAGCCCGTCATCCCCGCGAAGGCGGGCATCCAGAAGGCATACAGGCCCTTTATGGACGCTCGCTTGCGCGGGAATCTTTCATGCACGAGGGCGCCCCCTTGGATGAAACGGTGCTTTGCCGAGCAGGTAGGGTGGGCACGGGTTTTGTCCTGCCCACCGTCTGGGTCCGCAAACGGGGAGCGATCCCGGCAGGGAATCGCTGCAGTTTCTTCATAAACAAGCTGCCCGCTTCGGCAAAAAACTCCCGGGGGAGAAAAGCAGAGCCTTCCCGATATGAGGCGATTGAACCACGAAGTGAGGCGGGCCGGGGTAGTGTCAACAATTTTGTGTAAATTCATCACGCCGCCTCCTACTTCAAAAGAGGCAGGTTTTTACGCACTGTTCGGGCCGAAGTACGCAGACGAATACCCGTAAACATCTCCACGCTGATAGGCCCTCGGGAGAGAGCCTAACCCCCGAAAGACCGTTTCAGGGCCTCGTAGATCTCTCTTTGAACCAGCTTTGGTGCTCGTCGGATTCTTGCGAGGATGTTTCGCGCACCCTCGCTGACGGGCTGAAGATTGGCCCTGCTCTGGCTGCAGATCGAACAGAGGACCCGCCGGTTGGCCTTCTCGTTGGTTCCCCCCCTGGCTCAGGGGTGTCACGTGGTCTATGTGAAGGGACACCTTTCTGCTGGGGTTAAAGGGATCGGGGTCTCCAGGCCCTGCTCCGCAGTTTTGGCATGTGTAACCATTTCTCTCCAGGATCTCGTTGCGCAATTGGATCGATACCGCCGCACCGAACGTAGTTCTGCGCTCCGACGTTTCCAGTATATATTCACCGGGCTTGAGGTCATGACGGTCTTTGTGGGAGCTGATTTGCATCCCCTCCAGGTCTCTCAACTCCCGAATTCGCCCGGCATACTCGCTAATTCCGGCAACCTCCCGGATTTCCTGTGTCGTGACGACCCTGCCGACGTTGGCTTCCAAGAAAGCCCTGATCCTATCCCCGGCGCTTGCCCCTCGTACCGCCAATTATTTAGAAGCTCCCGCAGTAGGAATGTCTCCGTTGTTTCTTTCCGGTCATGCAATCCCAAATCACCAGACCGTGTGGAATGCTTCCGACCCTTCTCGCCGGCTTTGGTATTGCCGCCTCTTACCTTGGTTATGGATGTTTCCCCCTTCAGGCATGGGCCTGTCGGACATCGTCCCGTTCTTCTGAGCTCCGGATCAGTTCGGTTACACAGTCGGCGAGTCTTGCCGCCAGGAGGGGAGGGACCGCATTTCCGATTTGTTTGGCGATTTCTATTTTAGATCCGCAGAAACGGAAGTCGTCGGGAAATGTCTGGAGTCTGGCAGCCTCTCGATGGGTTATCGGTCTGTGTTGACTCGGATGAAGGTAGCGACCCTTTTCGGGCTTGAAGAATTCCGTCCTGATGGTGAATGCCGGCCTATCCCACCACAATCTGCCGAACAAATCGGTCCCTCCGGACTCTTTCCGGATCCAACAGTCGGGAGTCAGTTCGGGTGCCAGACGCTGGAGGTCGATTCGATTCATGCCTTCTTTGGATACCGTCTTGTATCGCCTAAGGCTGATAGCGGTGGGGTTCCTGCCGAAATGCAGATCCAAAGGAGGAGAATCCTCCCTGATGTGAACCCCGACGGGAGGAGGAAGATCGGCTATGGCGTCCCTTACGGTCCGCCAGGGAAGGGGATTGGGGACGTACTCCGACTCCGAAGACGTACCGTTGGAGGGATTACGGTGAGTTTTCCTCGGCGGGAAGAACCGTGTAGGATCCCCGATGCGGCTCCCCAGAATGAAGGCCCGCCATCTGGTTTGAGGAACACCATAGTCGGCGGCGCACAATTTGGCCCAAGTGCAGACGAAGCCCAGCGCTTCCGCCTCCCGAACGATCTCCTCATGTTCCGGCGAACCCAGGAGCTGCGGGACGTTTTCCATAAGAAAGACTCGGGACCCCGTCTTCTGCACGACCTCCAGGAACGGTCGCCATAGTTGCTTGCGGGGATCTTGGGTGCGTTGTTTGTTGAGAAGACTGAATCCCTGGCACGGCGGGCCTCCGATCACCACGTCCGCGAAAGGAATCCTTCCATCGGCGCGGGATAGAAGGGAAAGGATGTCCCCGTGAATGCAGTGCTTCCCGAAGTTCTTGTTGTAGGTTTGTACTGCGGACTCGTTAGAATCGTTGGCCCATATGGGCAGGAAGGAATGACCGAATGATTTGGTAAACCCCAGAGTGAGACCCCCGGCGCCGGAAAAGAGATCGACCAGTCGATATTCCCTATTGTTCATGCGTCCTTCCGCAAGACCCGTTGACCATGCTCTTTCTCATACCCATACGACCCGGCCTATTTAAACCACATTCGGGTAGGGACATCAACTCTCACGATGCTGCAGCTTCGCCGCTCCGTTGTCGGCTTCTACGCCGTCATTTGCCTATTGTGGAGTCGGTCGAACGTTGGGGCTGAGCCGAGGCGAGCCCCAGCACTGCACACTTCCACGGCACCCCGTGTGGCCCCCTTTGGCTCCGGTCCTTGGTTGGGCAATTCGCCTCAGCCAAGTAGCCGGGTAAGGTGGGCACGGGTCTTGTCCTGCCCGCCCTACGGCTGAAGGCGGGAGCGGGTCCAATGACATCGGCCGCCGCCGGGTCCTCGAACTTGCCTGCAACCGCAAGCAAGACGAAGAATTTCTCTTCGCTTTTCGGGAGACGAAAGGGCGGTTCTTCTGCCCGTCGCGGCGGTGCCGGGTGCGGAGGCGGGCTTCGGAGGTCTCTCTTTGACGGGCATGGCAGGATCGTCCTCGCCAAATCGAGGAAGTCGTTTCCAAATCCATCCCGTCACGGGCTCAAACAGTGGAATCCAGGACACCCGCCAAAGAGAAGAAAGTCGTGCCGGGGGCAGGTCTTTTGAAGACCCGGCGAGCCGGGCGCCCGCGCATCAAGAGGGCCCGGTCTCGCCCCTGCGGGGAAGGCGGATGAAAGAGGCAAGAACCCCCGCCAGCACCAGGAGGGTGCCCACCACGGAGATCCCGTGGGCAAAGGAGTCCGTCTTTCCCAGGATCCCGATGAGGGTGGGGGCCCCCCCCGCTCCCACCAGGAAAGCCATGGAGATGATCACGGAAATCACCACGTTCCGGGACTGGGGAGGACCGATGAGGGACATGGCTGCCAGGGCGGCGGGAAAGAAGCACACGGAAAGGCCCGCCTGAACAAAGATCACCCATACGATCCACGAAGAGGGGGCCAGGCCCAGGAGCAGGGTGCTCAGCCCCGTGAGAAGCAGGCTCACGGTCATGGTTCGTCGGAGGCCGAAACGATCCGAGGCCCACCCTCCCGCCAGGGCCAGGGCGGGCGTGGGAATTCGGGACAAGGCCAGGAGGCTGTTGGCCCAGCTCTCTCCCATGCCCTGTTCGGACACCAGGTAGAGGGGCAGCATCGAGTAAATCCCCTGGGACCCGCTGATTCCGATGCTGAACAGAAGAATCATGATCCAGAGAGAGGATTGGCCCAGCAAAGGCCTCAAGGCGCCGAAGGACGGCTTCTGCCCGGGGAAATCCCCGGCCCGGGAGAACCGCGAGAAGGCCAGGCCCAGAAGAAGGGAGGCGCCCCCGACCAGTCCCACCATGGCGCGCCAGGAAGCCCGGGAGAGGACCAGTTCCGAAAACAGCGGGGCACAGACAAAGGCCAGATTGGGGGCAAGTTCGTGAATGGAGATGGCTTTTCCCCAGTGCTTGGGGGCTACCAGAGAGGTGATGGAGGCGATTCCCGAGGGAAGATACAGGCCCGCGGCCATGCCCATGAGAAAGAGCCCCGCGCGAAGGCTCGAAAGACTCCCGCTGAGGCTCGTGCCCAGAAACGTGATCCCCAAGGCCGCACAGGAAAGAAGGATGGTCTTGCGATGGCGCAGCCGGTGGGACACGAACCCGGACGTCGTCAGGGAGAGGAAATACCCCGAGGCGATCAGGAGAAAGAGGGATCCGGCCTGCCCGTGGTCCAGGTTCAAGTCCTTTTCGATGGTGGGCATCAGGGGAGAAGGGATGATGCGGGCAATGAAGTTCACGAAAAAGATCGCCGTAAGAAACAGGATGGGGCCCAGGTGCCGGCGGAAGGAAAGAGGATCTGTTCCCGGTTTTCCCGGCTCGTCGTCGATCGGAGATGGGGTGATCAAGGACTTCCTTTCCTGGTAAAGATTGCTCTCGTTAGGACGGGGAAGTGTAGGGGTACGGCGACCCTGCGTCAAAAGAACCTTC
>JARKQW010000118.1 GCA_029974695.1 Syntrophobacteraceae bacterium
GCACCTCCTCCTCCCGGATCACCAAGGACTCCAGTTGGACCAGGACCCGGTTCATGGGCAGGACCGCCCTTTGCCAGGAGCCGTCCCGGGCGCCTTTCTTCAGCTCCTCGATGCGGATACAGTCCTCCGTCCCGAAGGGTCCGCTCGCCAGCCGCCTCAGCTGGGCGACCACGGCCCCGCAGCCCAGAACGCGGCCGATGTCGGAAGCCAGTTGGCGCACATAGGTCCCCTTGGAACAGAAAACCTCGAGGAGGGCTTCCGGCCAGGAAAAATCCCTGAGGGCCAGCTCATGGATCTTCACTTCCCTTTTGGGCGGTTCCACGAAAATTCCCTTGCGGGCATAGTGGTAGAGGCGTTTTCCCCGGACGTGAACGGCGGAAAACCTTGGCGCCTCCTGGAGGTAGCCCCCGGCAAACCCCTCCAGGGCCTCTTCCACGCGCCCCCGGGGTACGGGAGGTCCCGCGTAGGTGCTCACCACCCGGCCCGTCTTGTCCAGGGTGTCCGTCTCGGCCCCGAAGCGGACCCGAAACTCGTAGCGCTTGTCCTGGGTCGCCAGCAATTCGGCGATGCGGGTGGCCTGGTTGAGACACAAGACGAGGACTCCCGTCGCAAAAGGGTCCAGGGTCCCGCAATGTCCCACCTTTCCGACTCCCAGGTCCCTTCGAAGGATGGATACGACGGCAAAGGAAGTGAGCCCTTCCGGCTTGTCCACCACCAAAACGCCGTCCACCTCCTGCGCCGTCGAAATGGGCCGGGGTGGCGAAGCCGGGCGGTCCATGGGTCCCCCCGTCCTTCGTCCGCCGCAATTTTCCGGAAGAATCTCCACGCCCTATCCCTCGATCCCGTCCAGATATTCCAGGGCCGCGTCGGTGAAGGTTTCCCTCACGCGGTCGAGGCTCCCGGCAACCCGGAACGCCGCAGCGTGTCGGTGACCTCCCCCGCCGTACCGTCGAGCCAGGGCGGCTACGTCCACCCGTCCCTTGGAACGCATGCTCACATGGATCATTCCGTTTCTTTCCTGGCGGAACAGCATGGCCAGGTGCACCGGCTTTACCGAACGAATGTAGTTGATGAACCCTTCGGTATCCTCGGGAGTGGTCCCCGTTTCCTGGAACATCCTCTGGGTGAGAACCATGGTCGCCAGTCGGTCTCCCGACAAAAACACCACCGAGGAGAGCACCTGGGCCAACAGCTTCAACCCCTGGGGACTGGCCGAGTCGTAAACCTCTTGGGCAATCCGGGCCGGGTCCGCTCCGGCGGCCACCAGGGCCGTCGCGATCTCCAGGACCCGGCGGGTGGTGTTGGAAAACCGAAAGGACCCCGTATCGGTCATCAACCCCGTGTACAAATGGGTTGCGATTTCGTCGTCCAGGGAAACCGGCAAGGCCGGCGAGAGGTCGTAGAGCATCTCGCAGGTACTGCTGGCACCGGGTTTGACCCAGGAGACGGTGCCGAAGGGGGTGTCGTTTTTCGAGTGATGGTCGATATTGATGGTCAAAGGAACGGTTCGAATCGCCGGGGCCAGGGCCGGTCCCACTCGCTCCAAGTCGCCGCAGTCCACCAGGACCGCCACCTCATAGACCCCGGGCCGGGGAAGCTCCGTGGAAATGGTCTCCGCCCCCGCCAGAAACTCGTAACAGGCCGGAGAAGGGTCCTGGCAATAGGGGTCGGCCCTCTTTCCCAGCCGGCGGAGCATGAAGACAAGGGCCAGAAGGGCCCCTACGGCATCCCCGTCCGGTCGCACATGGGTCGAGACCAGGAAGCTGCGGTGCCGATGAATCAGTTCGGCAATTCTCTGTATTTCCTTGTCCGAAGGTTCATTCATCCTTGTGCAGCTCTCTGATCAACCGCTCGATCCGGTCTCCGTACTCCAAAGACGTGTCATACTCGAAACTGAGCTGCGGGACGACCCTCATGTGGAGACGGCGGGCCAATTCCTGGCGAATGAATCCCCTCGCCTTGCTCAAACCGGCGCCGGCCGACTCTTTGTCCACTTCGGACGTCGCCGGGAACACGCTGTAGTAGACCCGGGCATGCTGGAGGTCCGCACTCACCTTGACTCCGGTGACCGTCACGTGGGAGACCCGGGGGTCCTTCACCCTGCGCAGCAGAAGGTCGGCGATTTCCTGTTTCACAAGGTCCGCCACTCGATCCGATCGTTTGAATTCCGTCATGGGCCCTCACCTTCAGTCCCCGAGGGGGATCAATTCGATTTCATGGTCCACCAGGTCGGCGGAGCCCACGGCTTCCATGAAGGCTACGATTCGATCCAGCAGGGAATTCAACACCCGATGATCACTGCCCACAACGGCGACTCCCAGGGTTGCCCTTTGATGAAGGTCCTGGTCCGCCACCTCGGCAACGGACACGTTGAACCGATGGCGGCTCTTTTCCACCAGGCCCTTCACGATCTTTCTCTTATCCTTGAGAGACTGGTTCCCGTGCAGTCTGAAGGTGATCCGTGCGACCCCGACGGTCATGGTCAACGCCTCCTGGGCGAACCGTTAGGCCCCGGTCCGTTTCTCGGGCTCGTGCTCCAACGTGGGTTTGACTTCCTGCAATTCGAAGAATTCCAACACGTCTCCGACCTTGATGTCGTTGAAGTTCTCGATGCCGATCCCGCACTCGAACCCCGCCTTCACTTCCTTCACATCGTCCTTAAATCGCCGCAGAGACGAGATTTTGCCGTCGTAGACAACCACCTGGTCCCGCAACAGCCGCACCCGAGCCCCTCTTTCCACCCGACCGTCCAGCATGTAGGAGCCTGCGATGGTGCCGAACCGGGGCACGTGAAAGGTCTGTCTCACCTCGGCCCTTCCGAGGACGTGCTCCTGGTAGACGGGCTCGAGCATCCCCACCATGGCGTCCTTGATGTCGTTGAGCAGCTGGTAGATCACGTCGTAGTAGCGCAGATCCACCCGCTCCTGTTCGGCCAACTCCTGCACCTTGGCATCCGCCCGAAGGTTGAAGCCGATGACGATGGCGTTGGATGCCGAAGCCAGCATGACGTCCGTTTCGGTGATGGCTCCCGTTGCGGAGTGGATGAGGTTGACCTTCACCGCCGCGGTGGAAAGTTTGCTCAAGGATTCGTTGATGGCTTCCAGGGAGCCCTGGACGTCCGTCTTGACGATGACGTTGAGCTCCTTGATCTCCCCTTCCTGGATCTGTTCGAAGAGGCTCTCGAGGGTGACCTTGGTGGTTCGAGAAAGCTCCTTTTCCCGGACTTTGACCAGCCGATGCTCGGCCACCAGCTTGGCCTGCTTTTCATCCGCCAGCACGATGAAGTCGTCTCCGGCATTGGGGACCCCTGAGAAGCCCAGGACCTCGACGGGTACGGAGGGGCCCGCCGACTCGAGGCGCACTCCCCGGTCGTTGAACATGTTGCGCACCCGTCCCGAGTGGGTTCCGCAAACGTACACGTCCCCGGCCCGGAGAGTTCCTTCCTGGATCAAAATAGTGGCCACGGGTCCCCGGCCCTTGTCCAGCTTGGCCTCGATGACACGCCCTCGGGCCGGTTTGTGGGGATTGGCCTTGAGCTCCATGAGCTCCGCCTGGAGCAGCACCATCTCGAGCAGCTCTTCGATCCCCAGGCGCTTCTTGGCCGAGATCTCGACCATGGTGACGTCTCCGCCCCACTCCTCGGCCAGGAGGCCGTGGTCCGCCAGTTCCCGCCGGACCCGTTCCACGTTGGCGTTGGGCTTGTCCACCTTGTTGATGGCCACGATGATGGGCACCTCGGCGGCCTTGGCGTGGTGAATCGCCTCGACGGTCTGCTGCATGACCCCGTCATCGGCGGCCACCACCAGGATGACCAGGTCGGTCACCTTGGCGCCGCGTGCCCGCATGGCGGTAAAGGCCTCATGACCGGGGGTGTCCAGGAACACGACCTCCCCATGGTCCAGCTTGACGTAGTAAGCGCCGATGTGCTGCGTGATTCCGCCCGCTTCTTCGGCGATGACGTCCGTGTGACGAATGGCATCCAGGAGTGAGGTCTTTCCGTGATCCACGTGCCCCATCACCGTCACCACGGGAGGGCGCAACAGAAGTTCCTCGGGACGATCCGTTTGCACCTGCAGAATCTCCTCCTCTTCAAATCCCACCTTTTCGACCTCGGCGTCGAATTCCGAGGCCAGAAGGGCTGCCGTTTCGTAGTCCAGCGCCTGGTTGATGCTTGCGGGATGGCCGAGGACAAGGAGCTTCTTGATGACCTCAGCGGCTTTCACGCCCATTTGCTTGGCAAGGTTTGCGATGGTGATGGCCTCATCCATTCGGACGCGCCTCTTGATGGGTTTGGGAGCGGCCGCTTCCGGTTCTGCAGGTTCCCGAACGAACCTTCCCCGGTCTCTGAACCGCCCTCGGTCCGCCTGGGCGGCCAGCTCCTTTTTGCTGTAGAGATCTTCCCGCTCGACCACTTCCTTGCGGACCCCGGCTCGCTTCCGAAACTCGGCCGCTTCCTTTTCCGCTTCCTCCGGGCGAGTGCGCTTCTTGCGCGGGGCTTCCTTGACCTCCCGGTCCTCGGTCTTGACGTGGAGGCGCGACACGATGGGCAGCAGTTCCACTTCGTCCTCCGGCTCCTCGGGAACGGCCTCGGGAAGTTTGATGATCCGGGCGGGCTCGTCCTTGCGGACCTTTTTCCGTCGTCTCTTCTTGGCCTTCTTGGGCTTTGCCGCGCCTTCCGCCTCTTCCTCGGCTTCGGCGGCAGGTTCCCCGTCTTCGACCCTCGGCAGAGGAACTTCATGGATTTGCGCCGTCACCGGGGCCTCCGGCGCGACAACCTCCGGAACGACCGGAGCGGCCTCCTGCTGCGGTTCTTCCGGAACCGCCGCGGGCGGTTCGACGACTGCGGGACCTTCCGGTTCCCGGGGCGCCGGCAGTTCAACGGTCGCAATCTCTTCAGCCGGGGGTCCCGGCTCGAGGGGCGGGGGCGGCGGGGGCGGCACGACGACGGGGCGGGCCTCCATCTCGACTTCGGCCGGGATCGCCGCAATTTCCGGTCCCGGCTCGACCGGAGCTTCGGCCTCGAGGACCTCGGCGGCTTCTGCGGGGACCTCGGGCAATTCGAGCGCCGCCGCGGCTTCCGGGACGACCTCGGTCTCCACCGGGGAAACCCCTTCCCCCAAGGCCTCGGCGGGCGGCAGCTCCTCTTCGGCCGTCGTCTTCTTGCGCCGACGGATGATCGCCCTGCCGATTCGCTTTTCTTCCACGGTCTCGGCCCGGCCTTCGGTGAATTGCTGGCGAATCTTCAGAACCGCAGATTCCGTCAGAGTGCTCATGTGGTTCTTGACGACGATCCCGAGCTTCAGTATCCGGTCGATCAGGTCTTTGTTATTCATATTGAGTTCTTTTGCAAGCTCATGCACCCTCATACGCCCCATGAAA
>JARKQW010000150.1 GCA_029974695.1 Syntrophobacteraceae bacterium
TCGTGGGTCGGCACCAGTCGACCATGGCTCCCACGGTTCTGGCCCGCCTGGACGATCGGGAGCTCCGGGCTCGACTGGATCGGGCCCAGTCCCAGGCGGCCGCCATGGGAAAGGCGGCCTCGGCCGCCCGGGCCAAGGCGGCGGCGGCCCGGGCGCAGGCCGAGTCGGCCCGGGCCAATCGCGACAGGGCGGTTTCCGACCACCGTCGATACGAAGATCTCCGGCAAAACCGGGCCGCCACGGGCCGGCAGTTGGATCACTCCCGGGCCCAAAGGGACATGGCCGAAGCCCAGTTTCAGGCGGCTCAAAAGGAGATCCGGGCAGCCGAGAGCGATCTCGAAAACTTCCTGGCCCAACGGGACCAGGCGGAGGCTTCCGTCCTGGAAGCCGAGACCCTGCTGGGCCACGCGGTGATCGAAGCTCCCTTCACCGGCCAGGTAATCCGCAAGACGGTGAACAAGGGCGACCTGGCCGTGCCCGGCCGGCCCCTCTTCGTCTTGGACACCCCGGCCCTCCCCGAGCTCCACACTTACGTCTCCGAGTCTCTCCTCCCTCATCTTCAGCCGGGGCAGGAGATGGAGGTGGTACTGGGTGCCGGGAAGACGAGCTGCACGGGGAAGATTCGTGAGATCGCTCCCCAATCCGACCCGGCCACCCGAACCGTCCTGGTGAAGGCAACCCTGGCTCCCCAATCGTTCCTGGTAAATGGTCTTTTCGGAAGGCTTCGCGTTCCGTGCGGCCGATACTCTGCCCTAGTGGTCCCCGAAGCCGCGGTGTGGGAGGTGGGACAGTTGGACCTGGTCAGGGTCCTGGGAGAGGACGGCCACCCCCGGCGTCGACTGGTGCGGCTGGGAGAAAGCCGTGACGGCTGGATCGAGGTGCTCTCCGGTCTCCATGAAAATGAGGAGGTCGTTCTTCCATGAAAGACCGCGGCCCCTCTCACCACTGGCTCAGCTCCATCGTTGAAGCCTTTCTCCAGGGCAACCTCTCGGTGCTTCTTATCCTCATCAGCCTGCTGGCCGGGATCGCCGCCCTCCGGATCACCCCCCGGGAGGAAGATCCTCAGATTGTGGTGCCCATCGCCGACGTTCTCGTGAGCGTTCCCGGCGCTTCGGCCCGGGAGGTGGAACGGCAGGTGGCCACTCGCCTGGAAAAGCTCCTCTACCAGATCGACGGGGTCGAGTACGTCTATTCCACCAGCTACCCTTCCCAGGCCATCCTCACCGTTCGGTTTTACGTGGGCGAGGACCGGGAGCGCAGCTGGGTGAAGCTTCACAACAAGATCGCCGCCAATATCGACCAGGTGCCTCCCGGGGTCGCCGGATGGGTCGTCAAACCCGTGGAGATCGACGACGTTCCCATTGTGAACCTCACCCTCTTCAGCAACCGTTACGGCGATTACGATCTGCGCCGCCTGGCCGAAGAGCTCGAGATCCGCCTGCAGGGGGTGCCCAACGCCGGAAGGACCTACCTGGTGGGGGGCCGCAGCCGCCAGGTGTGCGTCGTGTTGTCCCCCCAGCTCATGGCCGGTCGAGGAATCACCATCCAGGACATCCAGCGGGCCGTTCGAGGTTCCAACGCGTCCCTTCCCGCGGGGGAGCTGGTGGCGGAAGACCGGGAGCTCCGGTTCCAGGCCGGAAGATTTCTCATGAGTGCCCGGGAGGTGGAAAACCTCGTCGTCGGGGCCCGGGACTCACGGGTGGTGCGCCTCCGAGAGGTCGCCACGGTTCGGGACGGCCCCTCGGAGCCCGATACCTACACCCATATCGCCTTCGGCAAAAAGGCCTTCACCCCCATGGACCCATCGGCAGCGGCAGCGCCGGTCGAGACCGACGTCGAGCCCTTTCGGGACTATCCCGCCGTCACCGTTGCCGTGGCCAAGCGGAAAGGCACCAACGCCGTCCGGGTGTCCGAAGAAGTCCGAAAGGAAGCGGAACGTTTCGCCCGGGAAGTACTGCCCGAGGGAGTTCGTTTGCGGGTGACCCGGGACTACGGGCAAACGGCGGACCACAAGGTCAACGAACTGGTGGAGGCGTTGCTGGTGGCCATCGCCATCGTGGTCGTTCTGCTGGCCTACACCCTGGGCTGGCGGGAAGGAATCATCATTGCCCTGGCGGTTCCCGTCACGTTCAGCTTCACCCTGCTTCTCAATTACTTCCTGGGATACACCATCAACCGGGTGACCCTGTTCGCCCTGATCCTGGCATTGGGCCTGGTGGTGGACGATCCCATCGTGGACGTGGAAAACATCCATCGCCATTTCTCCATGGGAAGAAAGGACCCCTTCCACGCCGTCATCGAGGCCGTGAACGAGGTCCGTCCCCCCATCATTCTGGCCACCCTGGCCGTCATCATTTCCTTCGTTCCCATGTTTTTCATTACGGGGATGATGGGGCCCTACATGGCCCCCATGGCCCTGAACGTCCCCATCTCCATGCTCATGAGCCTCCTTGTGGCCTTCACCATCACTCCCTGGCTTTCCCTCCACATGCTCCGGGGGGGGTCCCGGCAGCCCCATTCCGAACCCTATTCCATGGAATCGAGCCCCCTGTACCGGCTCTACGAACGAACCCTCACCCCCCTCATGGCCGATGCCCGCTTGCGCTGGGGGTTGCTGGCATGGGTGGGAGTGCTGCTGGTCTTCTCGGGATGGCTGGTGGTCTCCCAGAGGGTCCCGCTCAAGATGCTGCCCTTCGACAACAAGAACGAGCTCCAGGTGGTCGTCGACACTCCCGAAGGCACGTCCCTCGAGTCCACCGAAGCGGCCGCCCATGAGCTGGCGTCCTACCTGATTCGAATTCCCGAGGCCACCGATGTGGCCGTCTACACGGGGACATCGAGCCCCGTGGATTTCAACGGGCTGGTTCGACACTACTACCTGAGGCGGGGTTCCAATGTGGCCGACATCCGGGTGAACCTCGTGGGGAAGAAGTACCGGGTTCAACAGAGCCATGCCGTGGGATTGCGGGTTCGAAACGATCTGCATCGCATCGCCCAAAAACACGGGGCCAACCTCAAGATCGTGGAAAGCCCCCCGGGTCCCCCCGTCATCTCCACCCTGGTGGCCGAAATCCACGGCAGCATCGGGCAGTCGTACGAGGAGCTGGCCGCGGCGGCCCGAAAGGTGCGCTCCTGGATGGAACATACTCCCGGAGTGGTGGACGTGGACGACGTTCTCACCGCTCCCCAGGAAAAGACCGTCTTTGTGCTCGACCGCACCAAGGCCTCCGTCCACGGCATTTCCGATCATGTGTTGGCGGAGGCTCTTCAAGGAGTCGTTTCCGGGGACGCACCCGGGTCCTTGAGGCTGGATCGGGAGGTGTATCCGGCGCCCATCAAGCTTCGTTTCCCCCGGGAAGAACGGTCCCGGACCGCCAACCTTGAACAGCTCATGGTCCGGGGGGAGGGCGGAGACCGGGTGTTTCTATCGGAACTGGGAAGCTTCGAGTCCCGGACCATCGATCAACCCATCTATCACAAGAACCTGCGCCCGGTGGTCTACGTGTTCGGGGAAACCGCCGGGGTCCCGCCTCCCCAGGCGGTTTTCGAACTTAGCGACCGGGTCGGCAAGGACCCGGAACTCAAGCACGTGGAAGTCGTCTGGTCCGGGGAAGGGGAATGGGACATCACCCTGCGGGTGTTCCGCGACCTGGGGATCGCCTTTGGAGTGGCGGTGCTGGGGATTTACATCCTCCTGCTCTATCAGACCCAGAGCTACCTGCTGCCCGCCATCCAGCTCATCGCCTTGCCCCTTTCCGTCATCGGGATCCTGCCGGGTTTCTGGCTCCTGAACCTTTTTACCGCCGAAACGGTGGACGGTTGGTCCGATCCGGTTTATTTTACTGCTACCGCTATGATCGGCATGATCGCTCTGGCTGGGATTGCCACCCGGAACTCCATCCTTCTCATCGAGTTCATCGAAGAGCGGAAGAAGGAGGGCAGCCCCCTGGAGCGTTCCCTCATTGAAGCGGGGGCTTTGAGGACCCGGCCGATCTTTCTGACTTCTCTGGCAGCCATGCTGGCGGCCTGGCCCATCACCCTGGACCCGATCTTTTCGGGCTTGGCGTGGGCCTTGATCTTCGGCATTGCCGTCTCCACGTTTTTTACCTTGATCGTCGTTCCCGTAGTCTACTTCATGGCATACGGAGAGGACTCGGCGGAGGACGGGAAACAAAGGAAGAGAACACAGCATGAAGCTTCGATATGACCTGTTTTGCGAGGTCTGTGTCGATAAGCGGGGAATCAACCTGGAAACCTTGAGGCACGTGATCACCCTGGCTATTGAAATCGCCCGGGAAGGCCGGGAAGGCCGCCGCATCGGAACCATGTTTGTCATTTCGGATTTGGAGCAGGTTCTCAACCACTCGAGAACCCTGATCCTGGACCCCTTGTACGGCCACCCCGATCACCTCAAACGAATCGAGGACCCGGATGCCCGGGAAACCATCAAGGAACTGTCCCAACTGGACGGGGCCTTCGTGGTTTCCGACGAGGGAGTCGTCGTTTCCGCATGTCGGTACATCGACGCGTTTTCCGAGGGGATCAACCTGCCCCTGGGGCTGGGAAGCAGGCACATGGCCGCAGCGTCCATCACCAAGCAGACCAACGCCGTGGCCGTGGTGGTATCGGAAAGTTCCGTGGTGAGGATCTTCGACGACGGAGAGCTGATCTCCCAGATCATCCCGGAGCTGTGGATGTTCAGCCGATACGGTTCTCACCTGGCAAGGTCGCTGGACGGTGCGGAAGGGGAAGTCACGGTCCTGACGGACCCCGAATGAAGGCCGGAATCGCACACTGCCTGCCGTGGACGGACGCGGGATGAGTCCGAAGGGGAATCAGAAAAGCCTTTTCACCCAGACCAGGCTTAGATGGGTGTTGGTGTCATACTTGCAAAACTTCTCGATGCCTTCCAGATCGAAGGTCTGCTTCAAGTCCAACAATCGCTCGAAGTTCTTCTCCACCACGATATTGCAGAAGTCCAGGGGAATGGAACGAATGAAATTCAACTCCGCCTCGTTCCACAGCTGTTCCGCAATGTCCCCCACACTGCTTTCCAGGGCATGGTTGCCGCAAACCTTGAAGCACGCCCCGCAATTGCAGCGGTGAATCGAGTCGAAGTCGGTGGGAACCGGTTGACCGTTTTCACAGAAAGGACAAACGATAATGTGGGTTTTCATCGAACGCCTTTCACCTCGGATCGCTGAAGTGAGTGCACTGAACTGCTTTCTGCCCGCATCGTCCATCAAGCTCATGGGTGACAACTCCGAAGGGAAATCCATCCTCAACCACCGCTTCCTTTACCCGAAATCCGGAGCCCAAATCCCGCACCGCCGGGGACCGTTTCCCTATGATAATTCGTTTCCCCTTGAAATCCAACCGGAAGTTTGCCATAGGAGAACCCTCGTCTTCCGATACGACCACTCCAACCGTCCCGTAAACCGCTTCTAGAGAGGATTTGCCCTCATGGTGCCCCATAACCCGTCCTCCCGGCCGCCCGCCGGGGAGTCCCTCCAGGGAAAAGCGGCCGCGGTCCTTCCATTGCTGGACCGGATGTACCCGCAGGCACGATGCTCTCTCAATTTCGAACATCCCCTGGAGCTTCTCGTAGCAACCATCCTGTCCGCCCCATGCACCGACGAGCGGGTAAACCAGGTGACCCCCGGCCTTTTCCGCAAGTACCCGACGGCCGGGGCCTATGCCCAAG
>JARKQW010000177.1 GCA_029974695.1 Syntrophobacteraceae bacterium
AAGAGCCTCGAGGATGCCATGTTTTGCTGCGGAACCAACGTGATTTTCAGGACCGAGGCCCTCCTGGACGTGGGGGGCTTCGATGAATCGTCGGTGACGGAGGACTTCGCCACTTCCCTCAAGTTTCACGTGAAGGGATGGAGCTCCGCCTATCTCAACAAGGTCTGTGCCTTCGGGATGGGACCCGAAGACCTGGGAGGCTACTTCAAGCAGCAGTTCCGCTGGGCCCTGGGAACCGTCGGGCTCTTTCGAAACATTGCCCTGCGCTTTTTTCAGGCCCCGCGCCTCCTTCCCATGGCCAAGTGGTGGGAATACTTCCTTTCGGGCTCTCACTACTTTGTGGGCTGGGTGTTTCTGGTGATGGCCACCTGCCCGGCGCTCTACCTCCTCTTTCGAATCCCCAGCTTCTTTGCCCGGCCGGAGCTCTACTTCCTCTTTTTCCTACCCTACTTTGTCCTGAGCCTGACCGTATTCTTGTGGACCCTCCACCAGAGATCCTACCGATTGCGGGACCTGCTTGTGGGCGTTCTGCTCAACGCCGTCAGCTTTCCCGTCTACCTGAAGGCGTCGACCCTGGCCATGCTGGGGGTCCGGGGGACTTTCGGCATCACTCCCAAGGGGGGCAGCACGTCCTTGCCTCTCAGGGCGCTCTGGCCCCAGGTCGGCCTGGCCCTGGTGAATTTCGCCGCGTGGATCTGGGGGATCCAGCGGCTCTATTACGAAAGGGACCCTGCCGCGGGCCTGGCCATGAATTGCTTCTGGTGCTTTTATCATTGTCTCATCCTGTCCACCGTCCTGTTTTTCAACCACCCGGAAGAAACGGACTGATCCCCCATGATTCCTCCTTTCGTGCACGGATGGCTCCCGGCGCTGCTGGTTCTGCTTCTCCCGGCCCTGGGCGGAGTGAGCCCGGAGAGGGCGGGAGCCGCCGATAGATCGCTGTGTTGGGGCCTGGCCTTGGAAGGCCATCCCGTCACGACGGGGATGATCGAGGCCGCAGAAAAGGAGGTCGGGATCCCGGCGCGGATCGTGGTGTTTTTCCTCCAATGGCCGTCCAACCCCGAGGAAGGGAGATTTCCCGGGGAAAGCCTGGATGCCGTCCGGGGGAAAGGTGCGGTGCCCTGCATTACCTGGGAGCCCATGTACTACGAAAACGGGCGGGAGATCACCATCCCGCATCGGCGCATCCTCGAGGGGGGCTATGACGCCTATCTCGCCTCCTTTGCCAAGGCGGCAAGGGAATGGGGCGGGCCCATCCTTCTTCGGTTTGCCCACGAGATGAACCTGTCCCGGTACCACTGGGGAACGAGCATGGAAGAATACGGTCCCTCGAGTCCCGAGATCTACCGGCAGATGTTTCGCTACGTGGTATCCGCTTTTCGCAAGGCCGGGGCGGCCAATGTGCTGTGGGCCTTTTGCCCCAATGCGGAATCCGTGCCCAACGTGTCCTTCGATCCCTCCAGCGCCTGGAACGAAGTGAGCGCATACTATCCCGGCGCCGATTCCGTGGACGTGGTGGGGGCGGACGGGTACAATTGGGGGACCACCCAGACCCGGGAAGAGAACGGATGGGACAGCCGCTGGCGATCCTTTGGGGAGATCTTCGGCCCCGTTCATGCCCAGTTGCGCGCCCTCGCCCCGGACAAGCCCTTTCTCGTTTTCGAGACGGCCAGCGTCGTCGAAGGGGGAGACAAGGGACGCTGGGTCCTCGAGGCGGTTCGCACCGCCGAGGAATGGAGACTGGCCGGGATCACCTGGTTTCACGTGCAAAAGGAGCAGGACTGGAGGTTCCACCGGGGTCTCGAGGGCATCCGCCTCGAGGCGGTTCGTTCCCGGCTGAAATGTACCCCCGGGATCTTCGAGGGCAAAAAGCGGATGGGGGGATTTCGTCGTGAATGAAGGCGTTTCAAGGATTACAGGGAGCGGATATACAACATCACCAGGGTGTTGTAGTTAACATATTGCCTCTCTTCGAGCTCTTTAATGGCGGACAGGAGCGGCAACACGGCTTCCGTGGAAAAGGTGATTTTGAAAAGGTCCAGGTAGATCTCCGATTCCATCAAGGAACGCAGTTCCTCGAGGTCCAAAAAGACGGGGATCTCGGTTCCGGACGGCAGCTCCTCGAGAGCCTTTCTATGCAAGGCTTCCAGCTTTTGGATGTTTTCTTCGATCTTTCTTTTCACATCGTCCAGGAACAGCGACTTCAGCAAAGGGTACTCGTCCGTGGGGTACGGTGTGACCCTCGAAAAGTAGGGAACGAGGTGGTTGAGATAGATCAGGACCCCTCGTTTGAGCAGGATCGAATCCTTGAGGACCTTGAGGGCCAGGTCCTCCGGGGATGCGAATTGCTTCAGGTCGATCCCGAACTCTCGGGTGTCGAGGTCAAAGAAGACCCGGCAGTGCCGATGCCCCGCCTTTTCCATGCGGACCCCGCAGACCTGGCCCTGGTGTACATCGTCCCACCTCGACCAGACGATTCTCCCCCGGCTGAAGTTCCCCTCCCTGAGGCGAAAGGGGACGTGCAGATTGACCTCATCGCCGTCCCGGAGTCGTTCCCGGCTGACCACCCACCGGGGAATGGCGAGCTTGAGTCCGTGGGTGCTGATGTCCAGGGGAATGTACTCGAAGCACAGGTGGTCCTCGACCCTCGACCCCAGGAAGGGAAGTACGATGGAAGTGAATTCGAAGCGCGGTTCGGTGCGTCGTTCCTGCACGGCTCCACTCGGGTCTCGCGGTCCCCCGGCAGGCCTGTTTCGGGTCTGCCGGGCCCTTTTCTTCTACCCGGGTTTTTCCTGTTTTTCGAAGGCCTTGCTCATGGTCAGGATGTTTCGCCCTCCCCGGCTTGCATATTCCACCCGGTCCATGACCGATCGGATGATGTGCAGGCCCATTCCGCCTTCGGGCAGGCCTTCGAGGTCTTCAGGGTCGAAATCGAAAACGGGGGTGCTCTCGAGGTCCATTCCCCGGCCGTCGTCGATCACCCGGAAAAGGATCCGGTCCGGGAAGAGGCTCACGAGGACTTCGACCTCGTGTCCCTCCCGGTCCCGGTAGGCGTGGCGGATTGCGTTGTTCACCGCCTCGACGACGCTCAGTTCCACCTGGTAGACGGCCTCCGGGTCCAGGGGCAGGGACGAGCAGATGCCGCGCACTCCCAGGCCCACCAGGAAGACGTCTTCGAGCCTGCCGGGCACGATGAATCGGATGGTTCGGGCGTATTTCCCGGTCTCGTGGGTTTGATCGAGGTCGGTGTCCATGGAAGCCTTTGGTCTTTAGGTTCTCTTACCCCCGGATTTCGAATCCCAGGAGGCTTACGTCGTCCGGGAACGGGGTGCCGTTGCCGAAGGTCCTCAGGGATTCCAGCAGCCGATCCAGGAGAAGGCCGACGGGCAGTCCGGCGCCGCTGCCCAGGAGATCCACCAGTCGCTGTTCCCCGTAAAAGTCGCCCTGGCCGTTCGGGTATTCCACAACCCCGTCGGTGTAGAGGATCAGCTTGTCGCCCCGATCCAGCTTCTTCTCCTCGTCTTCGTACGGCAGGATGCCTCCCAGGCCGATGAAGGGGCCTCCCTTGTCGAGGAATTCGAGGCCCCCGTTCCCCCGCAGCAGGATGGGCGGGGGGTGCCCGGCATTGGTGTAGCGCAACCGGCCCCTTTCCGTATCCAGCACCAGGTACACCATGGTGAAGTACTTGTCGAATCGTTCGATGGGATATTCCCGGTCCAGGATGCTGCAGACCTCCGCCGGCGAGGTGATTTCGTAGTAGGGAGGCGTTTCCTTTCGTTTCTTGACCAGGGACCCTTGTTGGGGCTGGAGCATCTGGTGCACCGAAACGGTCACCAGGGCACTGGGAACCCCGTGCCCGCTGACGTCCAGGAGATAGATTCCCGTGTTCGCTTCATCCAGTCGACAGACGTTGAAGATGTCCCCTCCGATGAGGTCGCAAGGCTGAAACCGCCAGGCGATTTCGACCTTTTCGATGGACGGGACCTTTTGAGGAAGAAGACTCTGCTGGATTCCCGCAGCCGCTCTCAGGTCTTCGTCCAGCTTCTTCTGTTTTTCCATCAGTTCCCTGTTGGACTGGATGAGCTTCTGGGTCAGGCTGCGGATCTTGAGCTGGTTTCTCACCCGGGCCAGGACCTCACCCTTGTCGAAAGGCTTGGTGACGTAGTCCGCCCCCCCGAGGTCCAGGCCCCGGATCTTGTCCTCCGTTTCCGTTCGGGCGGACAGAAAAATGATGGGGATCTCCCGGGTCCGATCGTCCCCCTTGAGGGTCGAGCAGACCTGGTAGCCGTCCATCTCGGGCATCACGACGTCCAGGAGGATGAGGTCCGGCATGCATTGGAAGGTTTGTTCCACGGCTTCTTTGCCGTCCCGGGCCTCCACCGTCTCATACCCGGCTTTTCTCAGAATGGAGGAAAGCAACAGCCGGTTCACGGTACTGTCGTCCACGATGAGGATTTTCTCGATCATGGTTCCCTCGATGAGGTTTCCCCGGGGCGTTTTGCCGCTCATGGGGAAAAAGGCTGATCCTTCGCCGGACCCGGCCGCAGGCGGTCCACGGGCTTGTCCCTCCATGGGCCGTCTCCCCCGGCCTTTGTCGAGGGCGGGGAGGAAACTCCCTCTGCCTTGGCGGGCGTCGACGGACGCGAGGGGAGATCCTGTGTACGGACGGGTCCCGGGTCTCTGGGAGCTTACCACCGTCGAGCCTGGAATCCAAGGAATGAGGGGAAGAGGAATTAGGGTGGCGGGGGAGGGGATTGAAATCGAGGGGGACGGTGCCCCGCCGTTCGTCGAGTGCTCCACGGGCTAAGGGCCCAAAAAGAATGGTCCAAACCGGAGCGAGTCTCCGGGGAACTCGATGACCTGAGTTGAGCGATTCCGAAAGCCTCAGGGCGTCATGCCGGCGACGGCGGGCATCCGGCGGGCATGAACGCTCTTTCCGGGTTCCCGCTTGCGCGGGAATGACGAAACGGGATTCCGACCGGCCAAATCGCTCCATCCAGGGATGGACCTTGGCAAAGGCACGTGGGGTTGGTATGGTTCCATTCCGTGTAATCAATCCAGGACAGGAGGGATTCGATGGATTCAGAAGGGGTGACCCCGGTGGTGGTCACGGACCTTCACATGTCTTTCGGTTCCATGGTGTGGTTCATGGTCAAGTGGGCCATTGCGGCGATCCCGGCCTGCACGATCCTGCTGGTCCTCAGCATGATCCCGGCGGGCTTGTTTGCCGCTCTGACCCGGTAGATTCTCGAGGAGCCGCCCGGTGAAGGTTGCCTTGATCTTTCCGCCCGCCATGCATCCAACGGGTCCTCCCTTGGGGATTTCCCTGTTGAAGTCCTTTCTCGGGGAGAGGAACCCCCATTGTTCCGTGCGGCTGTGGGATTTGAACCTGGCTTACTACCAAAAGGCCATGGAATGGGTCCGGAAGGAGAAGCTGCGGATCCGCCTCAAGGGTCTGGATTCCGCCGCCACTGCGGCCAGGGTGACCGAGGCCTGCGACCTCTTTCGGGGCCGGGCCGGGATACACGCCTTCCTGGACCTGCCTCGCTACAACGCGGCGGCGGACGTATACCGGCGCTTCGAGATGGTCCTCAATGGGCTCCTGGAAACGTTTTCCAGGAGAATCCTCGTGGGAGGGAGGGTCCCCCCCCTGGCGGAGCAGTTCTTCCATGAGCTGATCGAGCCCATCGAGAGGGATTCTCCCGACCTCTTGGGCTTTTCCGTCCTGTTTAGTCAGCAGGTTCATTTCACTCTGCTCCTGGCGAAGCTCCTCAAAAAACCGTCCAACCGGGTGGTGCTGGGCGGGGCGACCTTTTCGGTCATGCCGGAGCCCCGGCGCCTCCTGGGGGATTCCGTCTCCATTTGCCTGGATTCCCGGTCCCGAGGCGCAATCCCGGTTTCCTTTGTGGATTCGCTGGTGCTGGGAGAGGGAGAATGGGGACTGCAAGGCCTGACCTTGGATCGAGACCCGGACCTCTCCCGGGTCCCCGGGCTGGTGTATCGCCGGGACGGGCAAATCCTGAGCAATCCCGGACGTGGAACGGATAATTTGAACGAGCTTCCCCTGCCGGATTTCGGGGACTTTCCCTTGGACGAATACCACTCGCCCGTCCCCGTCCTGCCTTATCTTTCCTCCCGGGGGTGCTATTGGAATCGATGCGCCTTTTGCACCCATTCAAAAACCTATTTTTCCTACCGGGAGGAGTCGCCGGAAAAGACGGCGGAAAGCCTGGAGGCCCTCAAAGACCGATGGGGGGTCCATTGCTTCGGGCTGGTGGACGAGATGATTCACCCGGGCCGCTTCCGACGCCTGAGCCGCCGGGTGCTCGAGCGGGAGCTGGACATTTTTTACTCCGCCTACGCCAAGCCCACCGGAGGATTTGCCCCGGGGCTCCTCGATACCCTGGCCCGCTCCGGGCTCAGGGTCATGATGTGGGGAGTGGAATCCGGCAGCCAGCGGGTCCTGGACCTGATGCAAAAGGGGGTCCGAAAGGAGCGGATGGAAAAGGCCCTGCGGGACTCCCACGCCGCGGGGATTCGGAACCTGGTTTTCCTGATGTTCGGGTTCCCCACCGAGTCCCGGGAGGAATGGGAGCAAACCGTGGAATTCGTGGCTGCTCACCGGGAATGCATCGATGCCGTGTCCAAGTCCCGATTTGTGCTCCTGGCCGGGTCCAGGATCCTCCGGGACCCCTCTTCCTTCGGAATCGTCCGGATACTGGACCGGCCCCGGCGGGACCCGGTTTCCGTAGCCTATGATTACGAGGTGTCCCGGGGACTGAGCGGGGAGGAAGCGGACAGGGCGTATGCGAACCTTTCGTCGGTCCCGGGCATGGACGGGCGGTCCCCCTTTTTCGGGATCTTTCGGGACCACTTCCTCCTGCACGCGATCGGCCCGGATGCTCTCGAGAAAGCCGGACTCCCGGCCCCGGGAAGGCTTCGAGATGCCGCGGCCGCTCCCGTCATCGACTGATGTAGGAAAGACACAGGCCGGCCTGGTGGCAGAAGAAGCAGAAGCTCGAAAAGCTTTCCTCGTCCAATTCCCTGCGGCTGGGTGTGCGATCCGCATACACCACCCCGATGGATTGGCCTTTGGCCAGGATCGGCATGAGAAAGAAGGGGGAATTTCCCGACAGGGCAAGGACCTCGGGTTTCATGAGGGGGGATAGGTCCGGCGGGACGGTGTGCTTGATCCAGAGGGGCTTCTGCGTGCGCAGCACGTGCCCGAAGAGGTTTCCGTTCTTGGGTTGTGCGGAAAGGCTGAGCCGGAGGACCTCCTCCCGACTGTCCCACCCCAACCCGGACTTCCCCCTGAGGGATGCGCGATCCGGGGTCAAGACGGCGAACAGGACCCGGTCCATGCCGATTCCCCGGTAAATCCCTTCCAGGAGCACCGAGAAGAGAAGGTTCACATCGATGCGGGTGTCCTGCATCAGGGTCGAGAGGTCCCGCAGAACGTTGAACTGAAGGACGGGATCGGGTATCGGAAAGGCGGGGGAGGAAACCGGGGACTCGGATTCCGGGGAGAACTCGTCCGGGGAAGTGGTCCCCGAGGGGACCAGCCCGGCTTCTCTGGGCAGGGGAATCAGCCGGGAGGATGCGGCCATGCCGTAGCTTGCGGCGATCTCGAAGGCTTCGTGGGCCGTTTCGTGGAGAAGAGGAACGACTTCGGCCTCGGGAAGGTTCAGAAACTCGGCCACGTTCCGGATGACCGCCGCGGCTTCGGGAGTATCCCAGCCGTGCTGGACATTGTGGGCGATCCTATAGCCCAAATCCACGGCCCGGACTCGGATATCCGCGGTATCCTTCCTTTCGAGAGCGGCATCCAACAGGTCGCTAAGGTGCCATTCTTTGCTCAGACGCACCGTGAGCTGCTGCAGGCGAAAGCCCAAGACCTCCTGCTCGATCCGGGCCGGGGGGGTCCCGGCGTCCAGCTTCAGTGCGTCTTCCAGGCGATTGGCCAGGTCTCGGCCGAAACACCAAAAGGCGATGGGGCCGATGCGATAGAGGAGGGCGGCAATGAAGACCTCTTCGGTGTACTTCTCGTTGAAGCGGGAGATGAGCTTCCTGGCTTGGGCCGCCGAGTGAAAGGCCGTGGCCATTTCGCGGACGACCTGGTCGCGCAGGGAGCCGTTCAGGAGGGTCTCGATCAGGCTGATGGACAGGCAGAGGCTGCGCACGGTGTCGTACCCCAGCATGACCACCGCCCGGCTGATGGTGTTGATGCGTCGGAATCCCTTGTTGAAATGGACGGAATTGGCGAGTTTGAGCATTCGGGCCGTGAGGGCGGCGTCCTGCAAAACCACATGGGCCAGTTCCGAAAGGGAGCTGTCGCGCCTTTCGCTCAACCCCTGGATGTTCTTCATGCTCTGGGCGAATATGGGCATATCTTGCCGGGTCAACCGGTGGACGAGTGCATCCAGGGCGCTCTGGGTCATGGGGTCCTCTCTCACGGGAGGAAAGGCGGTTTCGTTAGCGATGAAGGGGTTCGCGGGGGAGCCCTCGGCGATCCCCCTCGAATCAGTACTCGTGTTGCATGGTGCCCTACCTTGAGCAGCAGTTCGAATTCGATTCCGGATTCACCCGGCATCCTAGCACAAACCCCCGACGTTTGCACCCGCGTGTTCCGGTTCGACGGGAGGATTTTCCGGGGCGGATTGCGGACCCATGTCCGGAAAAGAGGGGGAAAGGGGCCGGTATCTTGGAATCCTTTTCCCCGATGGTGGTTCGACCATGGACGGCGGTGTCTACAAACGCCTCAGCCGGCAGCGGAGGAACACCTTCGAGATGAGGAGGGTATCTTCGATGAGGCGGAAATGGGATGAGCGGTTTCCTTCGGGGTAGATCGTATGGATGGGCACCGGGCGGACTTCCAGGTGGAGCCGGGTGAGGGTTGCGAGCACCTCGAGCTCATAATCATACCTGGACGAAGGTAGACTCAAGATTGCCGGGACCACGCTCATGGGGATTCCGCGCAATCCCGTCTGAGTGTCCTCCAGGGATTGCCCCGTGATTCGCTTCCAGAGCCGGCGGCTCATCGAGTTGCCCGTTCGGCTCCGAAAGGGGACCTTTCGGGAAAAGTCCCTCACCCCCAGAACGAGGATTGCCGGATGAGATTCGAGGGTCCTCCCGACGTGCAAAATGTCCTGCAACCGGTGCTGGCCGTCGGCATCCGCGGTGGTGACTCCCACGGCCCGGGGAAAGTGATCCAAGGCATAACGAAACCCGGTCTTGAGCGCGGCACCTTTGCCTTGGTTCCGGGAATGGCGCAAGACGGTCACGTTGCACACGGTCTCCAAGGTCCGGAACAGGTCGGTAAACTCCGCACCGCTCCCGTCGTCCACCACAATGATCGAATGGGAGGAGTCCGCCCTTGCGGTTCCCACCACCAGATCAAGAAGAACGGGAGGAGGGCGGTAGGCGGGGAACAGGAAAACCAGCGACGGGATCACTCTTTCCTCCCCGAGCAGATCGGTCCGGGGTCGAATGGAGGCCCCTGTCTAAGCCGAACGGGTTGTGAATGAGCGCAGGTGGATTTCATCGACCCGTCGAGTCAAGGACCGGGACGCGGTCTTTTCATGGGGGCTCCCGTTGCGGCCGGAGCAAGGAGTCTGTCGAAACGGGGGAGAAATCCCGGCCCGGGAGCCGGACGGACCTCGATCCCGGTGCCCGGAGGGCTAAACGGCTTTCAAGCCCGCGATCTTGACGGCGCCCCGGTGATAACCGTCGGGAAACAGTTTGGCCAGTTCGTCGATTTCGACCTGGTTTGCGGCACAAGTCTCGTAGACCGTCGGAACGAACCCCGTTTGCCGAAACTGCTCCCGCAGGAACCGGATAATCCGCCAGTGCTTCTCGGTGAGTTCCTTGGTCATTTTTAGTTCCCGCGCCTTGTAGACGGCGAACTCTTCGTCCCACTCCGCAGGATCCACCAGGAAGCCTCTCACGTTGACCCGGTACACCTTGTCTTCGGAAGGGGACGGCACGGTTTCCCCGTTGTGCCGGGCGGCCCAGGCGGGGTGGACTTGCTCGGCCCGGTAGGAAAGGCCTGCAAGCTTGCAGGCGCCGCGCAGGTATCCGGAAGGAAAAAGCCGGTTCAGGTCCGCGGACTTGAGCTTGTGGGTCTTGCAGGTTTCGTGGACCATGGGACACTTGCCGGACTTGTTGAAAATGCGACGAATGAAGCGGATGATCTGCCAATGACGATCGGACAGGGGAAGCTCCATCCCCAGCCTCTCCGCCATGCCTTCGGCGAAGTTCTCGTTCCAGTCCGGGGGGTGCAGCAGGAAATCCTCGTCATCCACCTCGTACTTCTGTCCGCGATACTCAAAAATACGCATGTTCCATTCCTCCCTACCACGATTCCGGACGGATCCCCGAAACAACAACCCCCCCCGATGTCGACGAGACTCGTCCTCATCCTTGGAAACGGCGGGTCGCGAGGGGGCTTCCCCGACACCCGCACCTGCCGCCGGCTCATCGTCACGGCTCCCATCACTAAGAGAAGATCCTTCAACTTGTCAACAGTTTCTGTATAGTAGCGGTCCAGCCGTTTGGAAAAGAAGCCGAAGGAACTTGTGGAGCAAAAGGGGGAGCCGGTGCCGACCATCGAGGACGTGAAACGCTATCTCCGGGATCAAGGCATCGAGGTGTGGGAGTTTCGGGAGGCCACTCCCACCTCGGAGGCTGCGGCCGGGGCCGTAGGCTGTTGCGTGGGGGAAATTGCCAAAAGCGTCCTGTTCCTGGTGGGCGGCGAGCCGGTGCTGGTGGTGACCTCGGGGGACGTGCGGGTCAAGTCCTCCCGCCTCAAGCAGGCAGTCGGTCTTGCCGGGCGGGTCCGGTTCCCGAATGCCGAGGAAGTGGAGCGGTATTCCGGGTATTTGCCCGGCGGAGTCTGCCCGTTTCTACTTCCCGCAAATCTCAGGGTCCTGGTGGATTCCTCCCTGCGTCGATTCCCCCGGGTTTACCCAGCGGCGGGAAACGACCATTCCGCTGTCCCCATTTCCGTGGATCGGCTCCTGGAATTGACGGGGGGCGAGGAAGCGGACGTCTGTGAGGCCGCCCCGGGGGACTCCCGCCGCCCATGAGGCCCGGCGGGCTACCGGGAAGATTCCAGGATGGAAAGCAAATCGGCTTCCATGCTCCTGCGGGCCGCCCCCTCGATCCTTCCCACTTCCTTCCCGCCCCGGACCAGCACCACGGTGGGCAGTTCCCGAATGCCGTACCGGGCGGCGACCCCTTCCTCGTCCCGCAGGGAGCGGTCCAGGGCGTAAACGGCAAGGGCGAACGCCGGGTTGTTCGTCTTGTCGTACACGCGAAGCAGCTTGGGGGCCTCCATCAGGCAATCCTCGGACCAGGTGCCCAGAAAGAGCAGAATATCGGTTTGGACGGTGATCCTGCGAAGCTTTTCCAGGACCTTTGCCGCGGGGACGTATTCTTCGGCATTGAGGCTGAAGAGCAGGTTGTCCGTGATCAGTTCTTCCCGGGAGATCCGGCCTACCAGCAGGTCCTCCCCGTCCCTTGTGACAATATGGGGGTTATCCTGGCAGAAACCGACGTCGGCCGGAGCCGACAGGCAGACCTCCACGGCGAAAATGAAAAGAAGGAGCACGACGGGGGAGAGTCTCTTGGGTTTCATGGGTCCAATTCCTTTCGGGAGGGAGTCGAGGATTTCGCGGCGCAGACTAGCACCATTCCCGTCTACATTCAAACCCGAGATGCACGCAATGTCGGCCGGGGTTGACAGGAACGGAAAAGAAAGGTAACCAGGAAGCAAGGGTTCGGAAGCTTCGCGGCTTCCGAAGGTGGAGATCGATAGTCGGGCCGCTATCGCCGGACAGGGGAGGGAAGGCGGCCGTTCGTTTCGAGGGGATACCCCATACCGAATCTTTCTGCGATTTGGCGATCAAACACGCCGTCCAAAACACTGCCTCGAGTTCTCGTCAGAAGCATTGCCTTTCGGCACCGTACCGGTACCGGCTACTGCCTGAGATGGTCGTGATCGAAGTCTCACCGTCCTTTTCCTCGCCCGGACAGGGGGTCCCGTTGGGGCTTGAGAATGCACATCGGCGCCAGGATCGTTGAAGAAGACACAGGGGATTTCACGGTGTGGGCTCCCACGCTCGATTCCGTCGAGCTCGTCCTCCTCTCCCCCCGGGCGGGGGTTTTCCCCATGGAAAAAGGAGAGGGGGGGTACTGGAGGTGCCGGGTGCCGGGCATTGGGGCGGGGACCCGCTACCGGTACCGACTGGACCGGGACGTCCAGCGACCCGACCCGGCGTCCCATTGCCAGTCCGAAGGGGTCCATGGCCCCTCCCGGGTCGTCGACCACGGAGCCTTTGCCTGGGACGACGGGCAATGGCGGGGAATTCCCCCCGAAAGGATGGTCTTCTACGAAATCCACGTGGGCACCTTCTCGAAGGCGGGCACCTTTGCCGGGCTCCTGGAGCGGCTGGACGAGTTGGCGGACTTGGGCGTCAACGGGCTGAGCCTCATGCCCGTAGCCCAGTTTCCCGGCGAGAGGAACTGGGGCTACGACGGGGTGTATCCCTTCGCCGTCCAGGGTTCCTACGGAGGGCCGGAGGGATTGAAAGAGCTGGTGAACGCCTGCCATCAGCGCAACATGGCCGTCTTCCTGGACGTGGTCTACAATCACCTGGGGCCCGAGGGGAATTACCTGGGACAGTTCGGACCCTACTTCACTTCCCGGTACCGGACCCCCTGGGGGGACGCCGTCAACTACGACGGGCCCTACAGCGACGGGGTCCGAAACTACTTCATTCAAAACGCCCTTCACTGGTTTGGCAATTATCACGTGGACGGGCTGCGCCTGGATGCGGTGCACGCCATTTGCGACCTAAGCGCCCGGCCCTTTCTCCGGCAGTTGGCCGAGGCCGTGGAGGAATTCTCCCGGCAACAGGGGAGGAAGTTTTCTCTCGTTGCCGAAAGCGACCTCAACGACGCAAGCCTCATCCGGCCCCGGGCCTTGGGGGGGCGGGGGCTGGACGGAATCTGGTGCGACGATTTTCACCATGCCTTGCACAGTCTCCTGACGGGAGAAAGGGACGGGTATTACGAAGATTTCGGAAAGACCGAACACCTGGCCGGGGCCTACCGGGAAGGGTTCGTGTACTCGGGGCAATACTCCCGGCATCGGAAAAGGTCCCATGGAAGCTCTTGTCGGCAGTGCAGTCCTTCTCAGCTGGTGGTCTTTGCCCAGAACCACGACCAGGTAGGCAACCGGGTCCAGGGGGAGCGGATGTCCGCCCTGGTTTCCCGGGAAGCCTTGAAGCTGGCTGCAGGAGCCTACCTGCTATCGCCCTTCGTTCCGCTGATCTTCATGGGAGAGGAATACGGGGAGGAGGCTCCCTTCCTCTACTTCGTGGATCATTCCGACCCGGACCTCATCGAGGCGGTTCGCCGGGGACGCCGGGAAGAGTTTCGAGACTTCCATAGGGAACAGCCCCCGCCGGACCCCCAATCCCCGAGCACCTTTCTGCGATCCCAACTTTGTTGGGAAAAGAGGCGGGAAGGCCCCCATGGGGTCCTCCTCCAGTGGTATCGGCGGCTCATTGCCCTGAGAAAGCAGATTCCCCCTCCGGCTTCCTTCTCCCCGGAACACTGGCGGGTGGAGTGGGAGGAAAGGGGCCGAAGCATCTGGATCCATCGCCGAGAGGGAGACCGGGAACGGCTCCTGGCGATGAATTTCGGCACGGAACCCTTTGCCCTGCCGTTTCCTTTTCGGGGTCGCTGGACCAAGGTCCTGGATTCATCGGAAGAGTGCTGGATGGGGCCGGGTTCGGATCTTCCCTCCTCTCCTCGATCCGGTCAAACCGTGTGCCTGAGGCCGTTTGCCCTTGCCTTGTATGAGAAAACCGACGGAAGGGATTTCCCATGATGCGATACGTCTGCTTCCACGGACATTTCTACCAACCCCCCCGGGAGAATCCCTGGCTCGAGGACGTGGAGCTCCAGGACTCCGCTTACCCGTATCACGACTGGAACGAGAGAATCACGGCGGAATGCTACGCTCCCAATACCGCCTCGAGGATCCTGGACGGGGAGCGGAGGATCGTCGACATCGTCAACAACTACTCGAAGATCAGCTTCAACTTCGGGCCGACCCTTCTTGCCTGGATGGAACGGCACCAACCCGAGGTGTATCAGGCGATCCTCGATGCGGATCGCCTCAGCCGGGAACGGTTTTCCGGGCACGGGAGTGCCGTTGCCCAGGTCTACAATCACATGATCATGCCCCTGGCTACCCTCCGGGACAAATACACCCACTGCCACTGGGCCGTTCGGGACTTCCAACGGCGGTTCGGCCGCGATCCGGAGGGGATGTGGCTTCCTGAAACGGCCGTGGACAAAGAAAGCCTCGAGGTCCTGGCGGACCTGGGAATCTCTTTCACCATTCTGGCCCCCCATCAG
>JARKQW010000178.1 GCA_029974695.1 Syntrophobacteraceae bacterium
CCAAGGCCCGGGCCGAGGCGGAAAAGGTCCTGGCCCAGGCCAGGAAAGGGGTAGACTTTGCGGAACTGGCCAAGAAGCATTCCAAGGACACCAACTCGGCCAAAAAGGGCGGAGACCTCGGGTTCTTCACGCGGCAGAAGATGGTACGCGAGTTTGCCGACGCCGCATTTGCCCTGAAGCCGGGAGAGATCGGCGATGTGGTGCGGACCGAGCACGGCTTTCACGTGATCAAGGTGGAAGAGGTGCGCCCGGAGCGGGTGGAATCCTTTGAAGAGGCGTGGGGCCGCATCGAGGAATCCCTGAAAAAGGAGAAGGCCCGGGACCTTGCCTTCCGAAAGGCCCGGGACCTTTCGGACCTGGCCTACGCCCAGAGAGACATCAAGAAAGCGGCCCAGTCCATGGATTTGGCCGGGAAGATTCGAGAGGAATCTCTGGGCGCCAAGGACGCTCTTCCCGGTCTCGAACCGCCCAGCCCGGAAATCGTGAGAAAGATTTTTGCCGTTCCCGACAAGGGAACCACGGAAGCCATGGAATTCGTCCGCGGTTTCGTGGTGGCCCAGGTGCTCTCGGTAACCCCCCCCGAAGTCCTTCCCCTGGAGAAAGTCAAAGACCGAGTGGAAAAGGAACTTCGGGCCCGGAAGGCCCGCCAGGCGGCCGAGAAGGACGCATCGGAAATGCTCGAGGAAGCGAGAAAACTCCACAGCCTGGAACAGGCGGCCAAGACCCGGAAACTGGAGCTCCTGCGCACGGAGTCGTTCTCCCGGTCCAATCCGGACAAGAAGCTCAAGCTTCCTCCCGAATCCACCAACGCAGTGTTCCAGCTGGATTCGGACCGCCCGTTCCCCGAGGCCCCCCTGGATCTGCGAAAACGCGTGTTCGTCTGCCAGCTCCTGGAAAAGACCGTCCCGTCGGAAATTCCCGAAAACGAACGACTGTCCGTCGCCAAGCGCATCCAGATGCAGAAGCAGGCCATGGTCTGGCAGGCGTGGATGGAAGAGCAGCGGGGAAGGGCGAAAATCGAGCAGTTCCGGGAACTATAGGCTTGCCGGGGAAGGGGAGGACGGCGGCGGTCCTTGTCGGGAAAAATCCGGGAAGACGGCCTCAAAGACCGTGTCCGCCTGGTGCCGGGTATGTTCCGGGTCCCGGCTGTTGTCGATGAGGAAATGGGCCCGTGCGCGTTTGGATTCAATGGGAAGCTGCATGGCCAGGGTTTCCCGCGCTTCCTCGAGGCTGACGCCGTCTCGGGCCATGAGTCGCTCGACCTGGACCGCGGCGGGCACGTACACTAGGATGATGACGTCGAAGCGGGAATGCAGGTCGGCTTCGAAAAGCAGGGGAATGTCGAAGACTACGGGCCGTCCCGGCCGGGATTCGAGGGCCTCGGCCCAGCGCGTCTCCATCCATTCCATGATGGCGGGGTGCAGGATGGAGCTCACCTCCTGCCTGCATACGGGGTCCCGGATGATTCTCTCCCTCAGTGCCCGGCGCTCGAGGTTGCCCCGGGCACCGAAATAGACCGGGTCCAGGAGGGATCGAAGCCGACTCCAGCAAGGGGTCCCGGGAGACACAACCTCCCGGGCCGCCTGGTCGGCATCCAACAGGAGCGCCCCCCGGCGGGCAAACATTGCCGCCACGGTACTCTTCCCCGTGGCAATTCCCCCCGTGAGGGCCACTTTGCGCTTTTCGGACATCCGAGTCCCGGGTTCCGAGGCCGCTGCTTGCGGTACCGTTGGATCCCTTGGGAAATCAGTAGACGACATCCCCTACCGGTCGAGTGAACGTGTATTCGAAAGGCTTCTGGATGAGCTCTTTCCCGACCCGGTCGCCGCTATTGCTGGTGGCGGCAAAGGGCATGGTCACCAGGCTTCCCGCGAGTCCGATTCCCAGAGCCGCGATCCCCAGGGGTCGAAGAATCAACACGTCGGCCAGGATCAGTTCCCCCGGCGGGTCCCACTTGACCCTTTCATCGATTTGCGCCCCCGTGGAAGAGGACCTTTGAGGCTCGTCCGCCCGGACGGGCAGAACAAAGAACCACGCAAACAGGCTCACCATCACCACCCAGCATATCCCTCGTTTCATGGCTTTCTCCTCCGACGATGCCTTTTTACTACCAATTCGGCCTGTGGTCCCGGTTACATGACATCTTTCTCACTCAGTTCGATGGCTTTGTCAATTTCGGCCTTCAACTGCGGGGGGAGCCCCGGGATGTCGACGCTCAAGAAACCCCTCACGATGGTGGCGACGGCTTCCTCCTCGCTGAGGCCCCGAGACATCAGATAGTGGATTTCCTCCTGGGCGATCTTGCCCACCGCCGCCTCGTGGGACATCTCGACCCCGTCGACCCGCCCCTCGAGCTCGGGGACCGCGTAGGTGAGGCCGCCGTTGAGCATGAGGCCCCGGCATTCGAGGTGGGCCTTGATCTCCGGCACTTCGCCGATGAGGTGTCCCCGGGAGATGATCCTTCCCCCGTTGCTGATGGTTCGTGCCACGATCTCCGCTCGAGTCCCGCGCTTCTTCAGGAAAATCCGACCCCCGACGTCATATTCGGAGCCGGGGGTCCCCACGATGACGCTGTAGAAGCGGGCAACGGCGTTTTCTCCCACCAGGTGGGTGGTGGGGTACATCTGGAGCGTCTTGACCGGTTTCATGCAAATGTAATTGTTGAGGAAAAGCCCCCCTTCCTCCACCTGTCCCACCGACCGCGGCCTCACCGCCATGTCTTCGGCCCAATTGTGGATCATGGTGAAGCTCAGCTTGGCGTTCTTTTTCACGAAAAATTCGGAAATTCCCACGTGAATGCCCTTGGTGAGATGAGGGGAGGTGGAACAGCCCGTGATGATGTGCAGCTCCGAATCTTCTTCGGCAATGATGATGTTGTGGACGTTTTGCTGCAGTCCTTCCTTATCGATGTAAAGACAGGCCTGGATGGGATAGATGCTCTTGGCCCCCGGAAGCGCCCGGATGACGTATCCGTTGTGAAGGTTCAACTCCGCTTCGGCCGTGAACTTGTCGGTGTCCACCGATGCGAGCTTCCAATAATAGTCCCAAATCCAGTCCAGCTCTTCCAGGGCCTTCCGGATGGGGATGACCTCGATGCCCTCCTGCTTGCTCTTGCAGTGGACGACCGTCGTGTCCTTCTGAAAGTAGGTCCCCGCCCGGTCCTGCTCGGAAACGTCCACCCCGGACATGAGCAGCCTCTGCCGGTCGCCTTCGGGCAGTTCCCTCAACTTGTCGTCGGTCAGGTAGGCATGGGGGTCCGAGGTCTTGTCGAATTGTTCCAGGTCCACGTCCGGACCGATGGCCGCCTTCTTGTGAAGGGCCCTTTCCGCTTTGACTTTCAGTTCGTCTCGATAGTGCATCGCACACATTCCTCGTAGCCGATTTCACTGATGCATCGAAGGATTTCACGAGGATTCGAGCTGCAGCTCAAAACCCCGTTGTAGAGTACTTGGCCCTTGTCTACGTCCACGTAATCCAGGATATGTCCCGTATGGGTGATGATCAGTCCCATCTTGGTCCGCTCTTTTTTCACCTGCAGCCGGGACTTGCTTTCGATGGCGCCGCATTCCTTCTGCAACAACCTGGCGATGGTATGGCCCACCAGGGAGATGTTCTCGAGATCCACCCCCGATTCCGGCTCGTCGAACAACATCAGGTCCGGGTTCTGAGCCAGGAGCTGCAGCAGTTCGGATCGTTTGATTTCTCCTCCCGAGAACCCAAGGTTGACGTCTCGTTGGAGAAATTCCTGGAAATTCACGCTTTCGGCCAGCCTGTTCACATCCAGAGCGGTGTTCCCGGCGCAAATGCGCACCATCTGTTCGGTCTTGAGGCCGTGGATGGTCGGGGGCCTCTGGTAGGACATCCCGATTCCCAGTCGAGCCCTTTCATCAATGGGGCTGTGGGTGATGTCCACTCCCTTGAACACGATCTTGCCCCCGATGACCTTATACTGGGGATATCCCATGAGAGTCATGAGAAGCGAAGTCTTGCCGGAACCGTTGGGCCCAAACAGCACGTGCGTTTCGCCCGGTTTGATCTCGAGGTCGATATGCCTGAGAATCACCTTCCCTGCAAGTTCCACCTGCAGGTCTTCGACGACCAACATCTTCTTTCTCCCTCGTGCATATGATACATAAGAAGACGATAGAATCTGCAACAGGCTGAGAAATCCCTGACTGGCGGGCATAACCATCCGTCAGTTCATTTTTTATAAGCTGTCACGAGACGTTGTGCAAGGGAATTCCCATGGTTCCACCTCGCGGTTGCCGCCGTTTTCAATCGAGCATGAATGGATCGGTTAGGAGGAGACGATCCGTATTCGGACATTGCTAATTGCTGATGGCCGAACGTCGGGATGAATGCACGAAAACGACGGGGCCCGATACCCGTTTTTCGGAGGCGAAAAGGTGCGTGTGGACTCCTTGAGACCCAATCCTACGAATGATCGTTCATTGGACCTGGCCGACTTCTGCCGTCGGCTCATGACCCTTCCGGTCAAGGCAAGGCTCGATGCGATCCTGGCCCGAGAAGATGCGGAGAAGGTGTTTGCCGGTCTCCCCGTCCAGGACTTCTACTTTTCCGTGGTCGAGATCGGGCCGGAAGACTCCCTGCCTTTCCTCGCCCTGGCCGGGGTGGACCAGCTGAATTACCTGTTCGATCTCCAATGGTGGAAAAAGGACCGGGTGGACCCGGCCGCCGCCATCGAGTGGATCGGTCGCCTGGCCCGGGCCGGCGAGGAAAAGCTCCTGGCCTGGCTGTACCAGGTGGATTTCGAGCTGCTGGTGACCCTTTTCAAACGATGGATTACCGTGGTTCCGGCCCCCGAGGACGAAGACCCCCTCGAGGTTCGGGACCGCTTGCCCCTGCGCACCCTCGACGACCAGTACTTCTGGGAATGCCGATATCCCCAGTATGAAGACCTGGTGCAAGGGGTCCTGAGCCTTCTGTTCGAGGTGCATCGAGGCTTCTACCAGGAGCTGTTGAATGCAGTTTACTGGGCTTCGAGTGTCGAGATGGAAGAAGAGGCCTATCGATTTCATCGAGGGCGGCTGGAGGATCGGGGGATTCCGGACTACTACGATGCCCTGGAAGTCTACCGGTCCATCCAACCCGAACAATTCGCAGCAGACAAGGTGGTCCCCTCTTTCCCCCCGGAGGCGGATTCTCCCTCCCCGTCCTTTGCTTTGGCAATGCTGTCTCCCAAAGACCTGCCGGCCCAATCCCTGGCGATTTTGGAAGACGGGCTCCTTTTAGACACCCTGCAGATGGAACTGGCCTCCCTGGCCACCCGGGTCCTCGTTGCCGATCGGCTTCCAACGGATTCCTTCGACAGCTTCCGGTTTTCCTCGGGAAAAGTCGGGGCGTACGTGAACCTGGGCCTGCAGCTCCTGGGCGCTCGGGACCCCCGGCAGGCCCTGGGCCTGCTGACCAAACACCCCCTCGAACACCTGTTTCGCCTGGCCAACGACCGGATATCCCGGCCGGCCCGGGCGATGAGGAAAATCCTTCGGAGCGGCCGTCCCTGTGGAATTCATTGCCTGGACTCTCCCTGGTTGGAAACGGCGGAACTCCTGTGCGAAGAAACCCCCAAAGTCATGCGAAAGGACCCGAAGAATCCCGGCGCCTTCAAGGAAGACTTCTTCCGATTTCCCCGGGACCTCAAGTCGGCCCGGCATGCCGTGGAAGTGATCGATGCCGTGGGGCCGCTCCTCGAAGCTCCGGGCATGGCTCAACCCGAGCTTTGGGCAAAGTTGTGGGGGCGCGCTCAGGTTTCAGACCCCCGGGACATCACCCCGGCGGTGATGGTCTGCACCGCCGCAGGAAATGAAATCCGGCGGGGGGTCTGGAGCCCGAGGCCTTTCCCGGTTCACGAGTGGGCCGGCATTTTCCCCCTCCTCGAGCCGGGCCGCATCCGGGAGGCGATCTCGAGATGGATTCGCGAGGTGCTCAAGGACCCGCGCCAATGGGAGCGGGCCGAAGCCTATTTTGCTCCCGTGCTCGAAAACTACGCCCTCGAAATGGAGTCCTTTGGCCCGGGCAACGCCCCGGACCCGGAGATGGTGCGGTTCTTTCTCTTCACGGAAGAAGAATAGGTGGAGCAGGGGAGGGAACCGCCGGGTACGGGGAAGAATGCGCTCATTTGGGCCTAAGGGGCGGGCCCTTTCCCGCTGTCCGCCCTTCCCACCAGTCCGCGGGGGGTCAGGTTCGTGAGCTTCACCCGGACGAGGGTCCCGGGAGGGATGGGTGCGGAGGAAGGAAAATTCACGTGCAGGTAGTTTTCCGAGGTCCCGCCGTACCAGCCGCTTGCGATCTCCGTTTCCGCCATCACCTCGACCCAAGTCCCCAGGGCTTCTTCCATGAAGGCAAGCTTCTTGTGGGCCCCCAACTCCCGGAGGGCCCTGGCGCGGTCTCTGAGTTCCCCCCCCACGACCCTGCCGGGAAGCTTCGACGCCGGGGTCCCCGGGCGCGGAGAATAGGGAAAGACATGAAGGTAGGTCAAGGGGAGCTTGCGGACCAGTTCGTAGGTTTCCTCGAAGGCCCGGGGGGTCTCTCCGGGAAACCCCACCATGACGTCGGCGCCCAGGGACGCCCGGGGAAAGAGGGACCGCAGTTCCCGAAGGATTTCCCCGTATTCCCGGGGGGTATATTTGCGGTTCATGCGACGCAGAATCTCGGGATGCCCGCTTTGCAGGGGAACATGGAAGTGGGGGCAGATCCACGACCTGGCACGGATTTCCCCCAGGACCTCTCCGCGAATTTCCAGGACTTCGAGGGAGCTCAACCTCACGCGCTTCGGACGAACCGTCTCGTCCATTCGACGGAGAAGCTGGGAGAAGCGACGGGGGGGACTGAGATCTCGTCCCCACTGTCCTAGGTGGACTCCCGTGAGCACCACTTCCCGGAAGCCTTCCTCGACGAAGACGGCCGCCTGGGCGAAGACGTCCTCGAGGGGCAGACTTCGGCTTTTCCCCCGAGTGTACGGAACAATGCAGTAGGAACAGAAGGCATCGCAGCCGTCCTGGGCCTTGAGGAGTGCCCGGGCACGTCCTCCCGGGGGGCACCGGACGGGAACGGCTCGGAAGGAACCGATGGATCGGGGATCGCCCACGGACACGACGGGATGATCCCGGCTTGCCGGTTCGTCGAGCCGCCGCAATAGGTCGTACTTATCGTCGTTTCCCAGGATGTGGGTGGCCAACCCCTCCCTGGCGATGCGACGTCCCTCGAGGACGGCGTTGCAGCCTGCAGCCACCACGAGGGCGGAGGGATTGGTGCGGGCGGCCCTGCGGAGAAGCCGGCATGCCTCGTGGGATGCCTTGGACGTGACGCCGCAGCCGTGTACGAGGTAGACCTCGGCGGGGGTCGAGAACGGGACCTCTCGGTACCCTTGATTCGTCAGGACCTCGAGGAAGTAGGAGGACTCATACTGGTTCACCTTGCAGCCCAGGGTTTGAACGGCCACGCGAAGACTCATGAGAAAAACTCCCGGGACAGCCTCACGGGGTCCTGCAAATGGTTCCGCCCCCCAGCAGCCGGTCGCCGTCGTAGAACACGGCGGCCTGACCGGGAGTGACGGCTCGTTGCGGTTCCCGGAACCGGACGGCCACCCGGGCATTTTCGAGGGGAGTCAATAGGGCGGCTGCAGGCCGGTGTTGGTTTCGGATTCGGACCTGGCAGGAGATGGGATGGGACGGGCGGTCCCGTGAAACCCAATTGACCCGGTCGGCCCTCAGTTCCTGCCGGTAGAGGTCCTGGGCCCGACCGACGGTGACGGTGTTGGATGCGGGGTCCAGGTCCACCACGTAATAGGGGGCGCTGGAAGCGATGCCCAGGCCCCGGCGCTGACCCACGGTGTAGGCGAAGATCCCCTTGTGTTCTCCCAGGACCCGCCCGTCCAGGTCCACGATGGGACCTCGATCCCCATAACGGGAAAGATCCACCCGTTTCCGCACGAAATCCAGGTACGAGCCCGTTTGAATGAAGCAAATCTCCTGGCTTTCCGGGGGAATTTCGGGGCGGATGCCCTCCTCCTCGGCCCACCGGAACACCTCGGACTTGAGAACGTCCCCCAGGGGAAACAGGGCGGCTGCCAGCTGTTCCTGGGTCAACCCGTGCAGGAAATAGGACTGGTCCTTCCCGGGGTCCCGGGCCTTTCGCAGGCCCCAGCGCCCGTTTCGCTCCCCCGGAGTCGCAATCCGGGCGTAATGTCCCGTGGCCAGGAACTCGGCCCCCAATTGCCGGGCCTTCTTCAGAAGAACGCCGAACTTGATCTGGGGATTGCATACCACGCAGGGGTTGGGAGTCATTCCATCCAGGTAGGCGGAAAGAAACGATGCGATCACCCGGGCTTCGAAATCGTCAACCAGGTCCACGATCCGAAGAGGAATGCCGAAGGCGCCCGCAAGCCGATACAGGTCCTCCTCCGGGCTGGAACGCGGGGAAGTTCCGAGCCCCTTGCCCGTCGGCCCGGAAACCAGGCGCATGTGCAGGCCGATCAGTTCATGACCTTGTTGCTTTAGCAGGATCGCCGCTCTCAGACTGTCGACACCCCCGCTCATTGCTACTGCAACACGCGCTCGTTTCACCGTCTTCCTGCTCCAGGTGCTCGTCCTCCAGCTTGACGACCTTCTCGGGACGGCCCGTCTTGCGCCAGTAATCGTTCACGGCGGCTTTCAAGGCATCGGTTCCCAGGTTCGAGCAGTGAAGCTTCTTGGGGGGCAGCCCACCCAGGGCCTTGGCGACGTCGTCCCGGTTGATGGCGACCGCTTCATCCAAGCTCTTCCCCTTGACCATCTCGGTCACCATGGAACTCACGGCAATGGCGGCCCCGCATCCGAAGGTCTTGAACTTGATGTCTCGGATGGTGTCGTCCTCGACCTTGATGGTCATCCTCATGATGTCGCCGCAGTTGACGTTGCCCACCTGGCCGATTCCGTCGGGGTTATCCACCTCCCCGATGTTTCTGGGGTTCATGAAGTGCTCAAGGACTTTCTCACTGTAGTTCATTTCCAGACTCCGCTGCTTTCATCCGGCAAGATCCCGTTCTCCGGCTGCCGATCCCGAGAAAGGGCAACCGAAGCTAGCTGACCAGAACTTTGTCGAAGGTCACGATCATGGCCCGGGAGGGGCACACCTTCACGCAAAGCTCGCACGCGCTGCATCGCTCCGACTCGAACAAGACTTCCATTTCAGGCCTCAGAATGTGCAGTGCCCCCGTGGGACAAACGGCGGTGCAGGCCCCGCACTGGTAACATCGGTCATCGTCTCTTCGAATGCCTTGGGCCACGGGTTCGATCTGGACCCCCACATCCTTGAGGTATTGGATTCCCTTTTCATAATCGCTGCGGAGTCCCTGCAACTCGAGAACGACGATGCCTTCCTTCCGCGGATAGATCTGGGCCTTCAGGATATTGAAGGTCAGATTGTAGTTTCGCACAAGGTTGGTGATAATGGGTTTGTCCACGATTTCTTTGGAAAAACGCAAAACCAGCATCCTGGAATACATGGGTGAGACTCCTTCGGGTTGTCGAGCAAATCGATAAAAAATAACACCCGGGATTCAAAAGCCCAAACGCTTTTTGGGAAAAATGAAGGGGTCCTTTGGGTCCAAGCGGTTCATTTACGGAGCAAATCGGATTATCTTCTGGGCAGGCTTCCCGGGAATTTGCGGGGTGCCGAACCCGGCTCGATTCCGCCCCGTTGGAGGTCGCATGCAGGGGGAACGGGCCATCCATGGACGGGCAGACAGGTAGAAAGGAAGGTTGCCATGCATGAGGAGCCGTTTCAGTCCCGGCGGGACCGATTACGAACATTGATGCGTCAACAGGACCTGGATGCTTTCCTGGTGGCGGTTCCCGAGAACCGCTACTACCTCAGCGGATACGGCGAAGAGGATCTGCAGCTGACGGAAAGCTCGGGCTACCTCCTATTTGCCTCCCAGGGACAGTACCTGCTCACGGACTTCCGCTATGAAGAAGCGGCCAAGGCACAGGCTCCCGGCTTTGATCTGGTGATCTACGAGGAGGGGCTGGGAAAGTCCCTTCCCGAGCTTTTCTCCGACCTCGAGGTGGATTCCCTGGGGATGGAAGGACACCACCTCACCTACCAGCGGTACCTGGAAATCCGGGAGGCCCTCGAGACCGCCCGCCCGAAGGCCCGCATCGTTTGCCCCGACGGCCTGGTGGAGAGCCTGCGAATCATCAAGGACCCCTCGGAGATCGAGAAGATCCGGGCCTCGCTCCGGGTGACGGAAGAAGTCCTCAAGGCCGTGTGGGAACGGATCCGGCCGGGCGTGAGGGAGGTGGACCTCGCCTGGGAGATCGAAAGCTCCATTCGAATGCGCGGGGCCCAGGCCGTGTCCTTCCCGCCCATCGTCGCCGGGGGGCCCAACGCAGCCCTGCCGCACGCGGTGCCCACCCTGCGGCCCATCGCCCCGGGAGAAACGGTGGTCCTGGACCTGGGGTCCAAGCTGGACCATTATTGTTCGGATATGACCCGGACCTGTTTCCCGGGCAACCCGGGACCCGGGGTACGCCAAATCTACCGCGTCGTGAGGGAGGCCCAACTGGCAGCCCAGAGCGCCATCCGGGCCGGGGTGGATTCCGTGGAGGTGGATGCGGTTGCCCGAAAAATCATTGGGGACGCGGGCTACGGGGACTTTTTCGGCCACGGCCTGGGACACGGGGTGGGACTTGCGGTCCACGAAAGGCCGGGTCTGAGGAAGCGCAATCCGACGGTTCTCGAGGAAAACATGGTGGTCACCGTGGAGCCGGGGATCTACCTGCCGGGCTATGGTGGAGTGCGCCTGGAGAATATGGTAAGAGTGACCTCCGAGGGTTGCGAAGTCCTGAACGACGCGGACCTCTTCTACGAATTTGCATGAATTTTCCCGGGACGATCCGTGCCTCTTGTCCTTGAAACCGGGCGAACCCGGCCGGGACAAGCCTCCGAGACGGGACGGCGCCCTTTGAAGGCTTCCCCCTGCAAAGGAAGTCGGGCGGAGGCCGCATCCGCCGGGTCCCCCCCGGGGGTCATGGACTCCCCCGGGCATGGGAACGGCGTAGAACCTTTGCAGCGAGGAACCAACCATGCAATTTCAGAAAGTCGCCTTCAAAAATGCCGAGGGCCGGATGCTGTCCGGCCGTCTCGACCTGCCCGTCGATGAAATGCCGGACGCTTATGCGATTTTTGCCCATTGCTTTACCTGCACCAAGAACCTCAACGCCGTGGTGAACATCAACCGGGCCCTGGCCCGGGAAGGCTTCGGAGTTCTCCGATTTGATTTCACCGGGCTGGGAGAAAGCGAGGGGGAATTTGCCGAGACCGGTTTTTCGAACAACGTGGAAGATCTGGTTGCCGCGGCACGTTTCCTGGCCTCCGATTTCCAGGCCCCCCAACTGCTCATCGGCCACTCCCTGGGCGGGGCCGCCGTGTTGCAGGCCGCATCCCGGATTCCCTCCGTCAAGGCCGTGGCCACCATAGGGGCGCCCTTCGACCTGACGGACCTTTCCGGCCACCTGGGAACGGCGGAAGAAACAATCCGGGAGCGGGGAGAGGCCGAAGTCCACCTGGGGGGCAGGAGCTTCACCATCAAGCAGCATTTCTTCGACGACCTTCGCCGGGCGAAGATTCCCCAGGTCCTCGAAAATCTCGAGAGGCCCCTCCTGGTGCTCCATTCGGAAGCGGACAACATCGTGGGGATCGACCATGCCGTCCGGCTTTTCCAGACAGCCCGGTTTCCCAAGAGCTTCGTCTCCCTGGACCGGGCGGATCATCTCCTGTCTCAGAAGGCGGACTCTCTCTACGTGGGTTCCGTCCTTGCTTCCTGGGCAAGGAGGTATATGGATCCGCCCCGGAAGGAATCAAGATCCAGGGACTTGAAGGACAATCGCATCGTGGCCCGGATCGGCAGAAGGGGGTACCAGACGGAGATTCTTGCCAACGGCCACAGCCTGGTGGCCGATGAGCCCATTGCCGTGGGCGGGGCGGATACCGGTCCCAGCCCCTATGATTTCCTGGTTGCCGCCTTGGGGGCCTGTACGGCCATGACCCTTCGCATGTACGCGGACCGCAAGGACTGGCCTCTCGGGTCCGCCGTCGTTCGGTTGAAACACCGGAAGATCCACGCAAAGGACTGCAAGGAATGCGAGTCCAAAGACGGCATGATGGACCAGATCGAAAGGGAGATCGAGCTCGAAGGCCCCCTGGACGAGAACCAGCGCAGTCGCCTCCTCGAAATTGCGGACCGCTGCCCCGTGCATCGGACCCTTCATTCGCCCATTGCGGTGAAGACCCGGCTCAAAGATTGACGCTCCTTTCCCGGGGCCGAAGCAAAACGAAAGGTTTATGGAAATCATGCGTTCTATTGCCGGTACGCTGGAAATCTTGGTAATTCTGGTCCTCATCACGGTTAACGGCGTGTTCTCCATGTCGGAGTTTGCGGTCATTTCCGCCCGCAAATCCCGCCTGCAGCAGCTGGCGGAGGAAGGGAGCTCCTCCGCCGCGGCCGCCCTCGAACTGGCCGGGTCCCCCAATCGCTTTCTTTCCACCATACAGGTCGGCATCACCCTCATCGGAGTCTTCACCGGCGTGTTCAGCGGGGCCACCGTGGCTGCCGGCACGGCCCGGTGGCTCTCTCAGTTCGAGCCCCTCCGTCCCTTCAGCGGAACCATCGCTTTTGTCCTGGTGGTCTTCCTGGTTACCTACCTGTCCCTGGTTTTCGGAGAACTGGTTCCCAAGCGCCTGGCGCTATATCACCCGGAAAGGATCGCCTCGGTCATGGCCCCGTTCATGCGTTTCCTTTCCATGATCGCCAATCCGATCATTCAGCTTCTCAGCTTTTCCACGGAAAGCGTCCTGAAGCTGGCGGGCGTCCGTCCTTCCCAGGAGCCTCCCGTGACCCAGGAGGAGATCAAGGTGCTCATCGAGCAGGGGACCGTGGCGGGAGTGTTCGAAGAGGCGGAGAAAGCGATGGTGCAGCGAGTCTTCCGGCTGGGGGACCGCCGGGCCGGAGCGCTCATGACTCCCCGCAAGAGGGTCCAGTGGCTGGATGTGAACGAATCCCCGGACAAGATCCGGCGCCGCATTTCCAAGAGCAGCTACTCCCGGTTTCCCGTGATCCAGAGCAAGGCCGGGCAGGTCCTGGGGGTCGTTCACGTGCGGGACCTCCTGATGCGGAGCCTCCAGGGACAACCCTTCGATCTGCGGGCCTGTATCAAGCCGCCGTTGTACGTTCCCGAAGACATGCAGCTGTTGAAGGTGCTGGAACGGTTCAAGGAATCGGGGATGGAAATGGGCCTGGTCGTAGACGAATACGGCACGGTGGAAGGCCTGATTACCCTCAACGACCTCCTCGAGGCCATTGTCGGCGAGTTCTCGTCCCGGGACACCCCGGAAGAGCCCCGAGTGGTTCAAAGGCCGGACGGGTCCTGGCTGGTGGACGGAATGCTGCCCATCGACGAATTCAAGGAGCTCGTTCAGATCAAGAAGGAGCTCTTGGGCGAGCGGGAAGGCTACTACCAGACCCTGGGAGGTTTCGTCATGACCTACCTGGGCAGGATCCCTCGAGCCGGGGACCGGTTCGAATGCTGCGGGGTCTCCATCGAGATCGTCGATATGGACGGACACCGGGTGGACAAGTTGCTGATCACCCCCGGCGGAACCCTGGAAGAAACCAGGGAAGAATAGAGGCCGATCGAGGAGATCCGTTGGGAACCCGTGGAAACAAAACCAAGGCGGAAGGTGGTGCCGACCATGTTGAAACTCTACAACACCCTGTCACGGAAGAAAGAAACCTTTCGGCCTATGGAGGATCGAAGAGTGCGGATGTTCACCTGCGGTCCCTCCATCTACCGAAGACCTCACCTGGGTAACTACCGCAGCTTTCTGTGGGAAGACGTGCTCCAGAGGTACCTGGAATTCAAGGGGTCCCGGGTGGACCGCGTCCTCAATTTCACGGACATCGAGGACAAGGCCATTTCCGAGGCATCGAGGGAGGGGCTGAGCGTTCGGGAACTGACGGAAGGAATCGCGAAACGGTTTGTCTCCGAGGCCCGGATGCTGCGAATCAAGCTTCCCCCGGAGATTCCCCGGTCTTCCACCAGCATCGATCATGCGGTTCGCCTCATCCGGGTCCTTCTGGAAAAGGGATATGCGTATCGCCATGGAGGGGATATCTTTTTTGACCCTCTCCGGTGCGAAAGCTTCGGACGGCTCTTTGGCGTGGACATGTCCCGGTGGCCCCGGGAGAAGAGGCGCTTTCGCAAGGACACCTACCCGGGGAGGAGATGGAACCTCGGGGATTTCATCCTGTGGCACGGGTCCAAAGCAGGGGACCAACCGTCCTGGGATACGGAGATCGGCCCCGGCAGGCCTTCGTGGAACATTCAGGACCCCGCCATCATCACCCAGCACCTGGGATTCCAGGTAGACCTGTGCTGTGGGGGAGTGGACAATCTGTACCGGCACCACGACTATACCCTTGCCGTGATGGAAGCCGCTTCCGGACAGGAATTCGCCCGCTGCTGGGTCCACGGCGAACATCTGCTGGTGAACGGAAAAAAGATGTCCAAGAGCGTGGGCAACATCCTGTACCCGGAGGACCTGCTGGAAAACGGCGGCACCCCCGACCATATCCGGTTCTATCTCCTCTACGGACATCACCGAAAGAGAATCAACCTGACCCGGGAGCGTTTCCGGGAGCGCTGCCGATTGCTCGATGACGTACGGAACAGGATCGGAGAATTGATGGCGAGAGTGCCTCTGAGGGGCACTCCGGGCGGGAAGCCGGGGAAGCTGGGCGCAGGCCTCCTTCATGGCTTTCAGAAGGCCATGGACGATGACCTGAACGTCCTCGAGGCGACCCGGTCCGTCATCCGGGGCCTGGGGGAACTCCTGCGAATCAGGGACCACGGGGACCTCGACACGGAACAGTTCCTGGACATCGTGGCCGCCCTGCACAGGATCGATTCCGTCCTGCAGTTCCTGCTTCCCCCCGAGCACCACGAGGACGAGGGCCCATGAGGGCACCCAAAGGGATCGTCCAGGTTGCCGGGGTGTTGGATGCCCAGGAAGCCCGTATGCTCTTGGACTGCGGGGCGGACCTCCTGGGATTTCCTCTAAAAACCCCCGGAAACGATGAAATCACCGAGGACCGGGCTAGGGAGATCATTCGCTCCCTGAACCTCGAGAACCGTTCGGTCTTGATCACCTACCTGAACCGGGCCGAAAGCCTCGCGGACCTCTGCGGCAGGTTGGGCGTAAAGATGCTCCAGGTCCATTCGGAGATTTCCCCCGAGGAAGCCCGGCGGTTGAGGAAGACAGCCCCGGATTTGTTCATCATCAAAAGCCTCATCGTTGGGACCGACAATGTCGAAACCCTCGAAGCCGCGGTCCGCGATTTCAGCGATTGGGTGGATGCTTTCATCACGGATACGCTGGATCCCCAAACGGGGGCCCGGGGAGCCACGGGGAACGTCCACAACTGGGCCGTCAGCCGCCGCATTGTGGAACGGTCGCCCCGCCCCGTGATCCTGGCGGGAGGACTCTGCCCCGAAAACGTCGCCCGGGCGGTCGCCGTGGTGCGCCCTTGGGGCGTGGATGCTCACACCCGGCTGGAAGGTCCCCGGGGGAGAAAGGACCCACTCCGGGTTCAAAGCTTTGTCCGCCGCGCCCGAGAAGCCCTTTCACGGGCGATGGATCGGGAAGGGGAAACGGAAACGGTCCCCGGCCCCATTCCTGAGACGATGGAATCCGGAACGGTGTAGGGGGCCCCCACAGCCGCAGGGGAGCGGCAGGCGGGATTCCGGTGGGGGAGTCTCGGGCATCGGGGGCTACCCGCCCTGCCCCAGGAAGGTCATTGCCTCGATTCTCGGCAGGATGGGAGCATAATCGGGGTCCGCATCGGGCAGCTCCTTTCCCGGATATAGGGTCGTGACGGCCGTGTGGCCGACGACGGTTCGTCCTTCCCTGCCCCGGAAATCCCGGGTTCGAATTCCCCAAAAGGTGTGAAATACCAGGATTTCTCCCTCGTAGGATCCCAAATAGAGCATGATGTGTCCCCGGGCCCAAAGGAGCGTGAAGAAAGGTACGGCCCGCTGTTTTACGACCGTCTCCTTTTCTTTGGGCGAAAGGCCGCTTACATCCTCGTAGAGCCCGCCCCGGCTTGCCTGGTGAGTCGAGTTGCGGGGGAGCCAGAGGCCGAAGGGGGTGAACAGGTCTTTGAGGGTGGCCGAGCAATCCCGGTTGAAGTAAAGCCCTCCCCACCCGTAGGGTTCTCCCGCGAGTTCGTCGGCCAGGCGGGCAATATTTCGGGCGGTGAGCTCGAGGGGTTGAAGGACGGCGGCATCTTGGGGAAGGGTGGTGGAGACCGGGACGGCGTTTCGCCGAGAATCGGCGACGGCGACCCAAATGCGGGTCCCGTCCGCCCCCCCGTCTTGGGCGGGAAACAGGGACCCGATGTCCGCCTGAAACAGGAAGCCGCCTTGGGGGTGGTGGACGGGCACACGGTCCCGCACCAGGGCCATACGTTTGCGGCCTCTCCATTCCCGGACGAATTCCGAATCCACCGCCGCCACGTCTCGGGAATCCATCCAGCCGGAACTGTAGTGCGAATCGACGTAGCACCAAGCCCCGTCCTTGCTGGTGTGAGAGATGAACACGGGGGTGTTGGCGGGAATGCTCGAGTTCTGCAAAATGTCGAAGGGATAGCCTTCTCCCGGTTGGTTCGGGTCGGCAAAAAGCGGCCTCAGGGTGGGGAGCATCCGCAGGTGGGAACGATCCACGGTGATGCCTCTCCGGCATGTGTTGGGATAGCCGTCGAGGTCGGCGTTTGCCCGGATGACGGCCGCCCACTGATGAGTGTGCCTCCGGTAGTTCTCTCCGTATCCGGGATCTTCCGTGTATTTCCCGACCTGTGCCGTGACCTGTTGCCGGGTGACCTGGGGCCCTCCCCGGTCCCAGGGCAGAAAAAAGGCCCGGTCATATTCTTCCATGAGGACTTCTTGACGAGACCTCGTGACCAGGGGACGGTCGGCGGTCCGGGCCGAAAGGTAGTGGGAAGGTTTCTGGGGCAGGCGGCGGATGTCCGCCAGGGAGTCGGGATGATACCGGCATCCGGCCAAAAGGACCAAAAAGGCGGCCAGGACCCATGGGGACCGGACACTGCCCGTTGAGGTTTTCATGCAGGGGGCTCCGCCCTTTCCGTCCGGTCCGGCAAAACCGGTTTCTGCCGCGGACCTTTTGCCCCGGGGGCAGAGGTTCGCGGATCGGACCCCGTGATCTTTGCGTTGGCCATACGGCGGGTCCGCCGGACCTCGCGGATTTTCTCCCGGCGTTTCTGGTCCCCGTATTTTCCGAAGCGTCCGCTTTTCATGGCTTTTCGTCCTCCATGGGTACGGGATAGCTCTCCAGGTCCCTTCCCACGCGAACCCGGTTTCCATGGGGTCGGACCGCGGATTCCAGGCGGTCCCTGTCCCGGCCGTTATAGCGTGGACTGAGGTGG
>JARKQW010000200.1 GCA_029974695.1 Syntrophobacteraceae bacterium
ACTTCCTTGGGAACACGGCCCGTAGAATCCAGCTTAACGGATGAGTCCTTGGAGTCCGGAATCATGGACAGACCCCTTTCTGATCCCCGAGGATGCGCATACCAGGAAACCGGGTTTCACCTCGACCATGGAATGCGCCACACCCACCGCATCGACCGGGGAAGCCTCCCGGACCTTCACGGTACCGACATGGATCCCTTGCCGATCGAGCAAGGCAAGCTCGGCACCCTCGGTAATCCCATGCACAGTGCCCAACCCGAAGGCAACCTCGAATTCAGGGGGGGCACCCAATACCCGATAGATTTCAGCCTTCCCTTCTCGAGCCAGGAGACCGTCGATACGGCGTGACAGCAACAGGATAGCACAAAGAGATCCGCACACAAGAGGCAGAGACAGAATCGCCGTCCACCACGGGGAAATGTCCAGGTACCGAACGAACAGGGACTTGGAATGGAATCGAAAGTCGTGAGGATCCGCGTACACGACCACTTGGATCACGGGACTGAGCACTGTGCCGGGAATTGCCTTGGCAACGACCTTGACCCGGTAGCTTCCGGGGGGGACCCCCGAGTCCACGGTCAACGTCCCTCGCCAAAGGGCATTGCCGAACCAGAAGCCCGCCTGGATCGCCTCGAACTCCAACCGGACGCCTTCGGCACTCGACTCGAACGCCAATGCAGCCGCGTCGGGCGGGGTTTCCTTGAGGGGACCGTTCACCGGGAGGGTTTGGCCCGCAAGGATTGGGTACTCATAGGCAGGCTCTCGAAACCGGGCTACGAGACCGTCCAAGACCGCCACAAGGAAAACGGCGCAAACCAGGGCGCCGAGCTTTCCGATGCTGCTTCTCCACCTGAGAGCTTGGTCTTCGTCCATGAGAAGCCGGGAGGTCCTCCAACGAGTCCTGGTTCGAGGGACGATCGCCGGGGGCATGCAAGAGCCTCGAGCGATCCGTCCCCCTGATGCCAAGGATTTCACAGGCTACTTCTTGAAAATGTCCGTCTTGCTGACGTTCATGTACCGGAGGGCCTTCCCGTCTTCCTTATAGTAAAAGCGGGCCTCGTCTCCGGCCTCCCAGGCACTGTCCGGCAGGGAGAAGTACTCGTCGGGGACCGAGAAAGTGACCAGGAGTTTCTGTCTTCCCGAGAAGATGGTGATGGTCTTCTTCTCGCGGTCCACCAGGGGGAATTTCTTGTCCTTGATGAGGGGATCGTCTTTGCTCAGGTTTTCCTTCTGGTCCAGGAGCGTGTAGTGGAGGGTCTTGAAGCCGCCGCTCACCGGATCAAATAGGACGATCTCCTTGTTCTTGGCATCCAGCTTCATCCGGAGCCCGGCCTTGGGATCGGCTCCCACATCGTCCGGGTTTTTGGGAAGCTCGTAGGTGATGGGCGGGAGGTGGCTGTAGTCGGGATTATTCGGGTCTTCCTTGACATCCCGAATGATGGTCACCAACTGTTTGTCTTTGTCGAACTTGATCACCCTTCCCTGGTCCACCTTTCCATATTCGCCGCAGCCCGCCATGAAGGCCAGGGAGAGAAACATGAGCCATGCAGCAACCCAGTGTCGATTCTTTCCCATTTTGATCTCCCGTTTGTTGAGACTCTTCTGCTTCCTGTTACGTTTCCCCGTGTTGGGAAGACCCCTTCGCCGTTCTCGAGGGGGCGGCCCCCCGAAGGGGGTCCAAGCCGCGGACGGCCCGGAAACCCAGCCCCCGTACTCCGGGGTTTCCCGACGCACCCTTAACCCTGGTCGGCCTTCTTCATGGCCGCTTTCCTGGCCGCAACCTCGGCACTGGCTCCCTGGAACATCCGCACGGCGATGTAGATGGACAGGGCCGCCACCACCCCCAGGACAAAGAAGGTGGCCGCTGCGTCGTAGAAGGGTTTTTGGGCGGGGAAATACATGGCAAGGAGCTTCAAGACAATGGAAATGGCGCACCCCACCACGGCGAGACCAAAGGCGATGCGAATCCCGGAACCCTTGATGTACTTGGTGGCCACCGTCCCGATCTGGGCGCCGATGGAAGCGCCTATCAGCATGATGATGGCGGCGACCAACTCGGTGCGTCCTTTGTAGGTGTAGGTTGCGGCGCCGTAAAGCCCGGAGATCATGACCTCGAAGAGGTCGGTCCCCACGGCCACGTGGGTCGGGCAGCCGATGATGTAGATGAGGGCGGGCATGCGAATGAGCCCCCCTCCGATTCCCAGGATTCCCGCCAGCCAGCCCGTGAGAAAGCTCACCCCGATGGGCAGCCAGGCGGAACAGTAGATCCCCGCGGCCTTGAGATGGACCATGGGGGGGATCTTGATCTTGTGGAAGGTCTTGTGCCACTCGAGTCCCGTGGCCGTCTTCTCCAGCTCGATCCCCGCGGCCCTGGCTTCCCGCTCCTTCTTCCTGCGCTTGGCCACGTCGCTGAACACCATCCAGGTGATGAGAGCGAGCAGAGCCAAGTACAGATAGCGCACCGTAATCTCTACGCTCCCGATCCGCTCGAGCCACATGACCATCTGGGCCCCGACCTCGAACCCGATCACGGTCCCCACGAGCATGATCAGGCCCAGGCGGTAGTCCACGTTGCCGAATTTGCCGTGGCGCATGGTGGAAATGAGGGATTTGCCCGCCATGTGGGCGATGTCCGTTCCGATGGCAAAGGCCATGGGAAAACCCAGAATGTTCAAGCCCGGAGTCACCATCCAGGCTCCTCCCATCCCGAAGAAGCCGCCGATGATTCCCACGCCGATTCCCAGGATGATCAAACCCGGCCAGAAGATTTTCACCCCGGCGATGGGCATCAAAATGTAAAGCCAATCCATGTCTCTCCTCCTGTCTCTCAGATTTCGGGCATGCCGCTCCCGGGTTCGACATCAATGTTCGGCAAGGTCTCTGGATTTGAGGTCGATGCCGATGTGGGTCATGACGATGTCGGCAACCACCCCGAAGACTACGCCGATGATGGGAATGAGAACCACGGTGAGAAGGGTGAAATACAGGTGACTTTCATTGTAGAGATTGGCCCACCATGCCATGATTCCGCTGAGCTTTCGGGTGTCGGCCACGATGACGAGCGGGGCCGCGGGGCCCGCCGCAGCCATGGCCGCAGCCGGAAAGAAGACGCCGACCGCGGCAAGAATTCCCAGCCACTTTGTCCGGATTCCAATCATTTTCCCTATCCTCCCTTTTGCATCCCTCTGGATTTCTTCCTGTATCATCGAACAACCGTTACCGTGCACGGGGCCGTGGACACCACCTTGGATGCGGTGCTTCCGATGAGCAGGCGCTTGAAAAAGCCCGTCATCCCGGTGCTCCCCATGAGGATCTGGTCGAACTTCCCCTTTTCGGCCCTTTCTATGATGTTGTTTGCGGGGACGAAGCCCGTTTCCAGGATGGTCTCCACCGAGATCCCTTTCTCTTCGAACAGGGCCTTGGCGGCCCTCAGGGCCTTCTTGGCCTGGGCATCCAATTTGTCCTGCACATTGGGGGGCATCTCTTCGAAATCCTCCCGGATGTAATAGGCCACCGCCATCAGGGTCACCTCGGCCAGGCCCTGCTCCGCCAATTCCAGGGCCGCACGCACCGCTTTCATGGAATGTTCCGAGCCGTCCGTCGGCACCAGTACTTTTTTCGCCATTTCCTTCCTCCTATCGCAGGTATCCCCATCTCCATCGCTTCCGACCCCCCGGACGGACGTGCCTCCCGTCCGGGCAGCCTCATCGAGCAAGTTGTATGCCTAATGCCGGGGGCGATCCCCCCGAAATGTCGTGAAAGACATTACAAGCGTTCCCACGGCACTCGAAATCTTGTGCGATCCAGTTCGGAGAAACCCACGGGAGACAGATCCGTCAACTACTGGTGGACATCCGGGTCCGTCCCGGGATGCCGAATCGACAAAAAGTCTCGGATTTTCTTCCGGAAGACCTCGATCTGGACGGGTTTTAGGATGTAGCCCAGGGCCCCCAATTCCATGGCCCGGGAGACCCCGTCCCTCTGATGGAGGAACGTGTCCACCACCACGACCACCTGGGGGAACAGGCGGCGAACCTTCCGCAATAGGCTGAAATCATTCACCATGATGAGGCCGAGATCCGCCAGGAGCAGGCGGAATGCGACCTCCTTTAGAAGTGCCAGGACCTCGTCTTCCTCCGAGGCAAGGTAGCATTTGCTGCCGCGGCAGGTCTCCAGGGCCCGGGCAAAGAGCTCGCTCATGTCTCGGTCGGGATCAAAGATCAGGATGTTCATTCGATTGGGGTCGACCATGGTGTCCTCGGGCCCCCGCACCGAATCGCCCGGACCGATGCAGTGCCGGGGAACGGGGCATCGCGGCGTGCGTCGCGAGGTCTCGTTGGGAAAGATGAACGCTCGGCATGGGTAAAAACAAGGAACGTGCCAGGGTGGAGGGGGGATGCCGGCCTCTGGGGGCGTCTTGGAGCCGGGGATGGAGGCGAAGGCCCGTGAAAAAGGTCTAAGAAGCCTCGGAAAGATCGGGCGGCAGGCCTTCCTTGAAAGGCAGGGTCACGGTGAAGGTCGTCCCCGAGCGGCCGGGTCTTTCTTCCTGGGTGTAGCTTTCACACTCGATGTCTCCTCCGTACCTGGAGACAATTCCGTAGCTCACCGAAAGCCCCAGTCCCGTGCCGTCTCCCACCTTCTTGGTGGTGAAGAAGGGATCGAAAATCTTTTGCAGGAATTCTCTTTTGATCCCCGAGCCGGTATCCGCGACCACCAACTCCGCGTGGTTCCTCTTCCTGCTCGGCCGAGTCGAGATGGTCAGGAGTCCCTGGCCGTCCATGGCGTACACTGCATTGTTGATCAAATTCAGGAGCACCTGCTGGATTCCCCTGGAATCCCCTCGAACCGCGGGCAGGGACTCGTCCAGGTGGGTCTCGAGGCGGATTTTGTGCAGGCTCAGGGTATGCCGCACCACGGTCACCATGGATTCCACGTTGGCGTTGAGATCGCAGAATTCTTCCGTTTCCTCGCTGATCCGGGCAAAGCTCAGCAGGCGTTCGACGATGCTTTTGCAGTGGAGTCCGTGGCGTTCGATGGTTTTCAGGTCGTTGTATTCCATGGTGCCCGGATCCATCCGCTCCAGGAGAAGATCGCAAAAACCCAGCATGATCCCCAGGGGATTGTTGATTTCGTGGGCCACGCCCGCGGCCAGGGTCCCCAGGGAAGCGAGCTTCTCCGTGTTGATGAGCTGCTTTTCCAGGCCCTTGCGCTCGGTGATGTCCCGGGCGATTCCCAGGATGAAGGAAGGCCCCCCCGCCTCCCCCTTCACCGGCAGGTACTGGATGTTGAACCAGAAGTCTTCCTCGCCGATGCAAAGAAGGGTTTCCGTGCGTACTCGACGGCCCTCGCGCAAGACCCGGCGCACCAGGTTTAGTTGGGAATTTGCCTGCTCCCGGGGCAAGAGCCGGTACAGGCTCTGCCCAACGATTTCTTCGTCTTCCATGCCGAACATGCGGGCCATGTGGCGGTTGGCCGTTTTGAGGATGCCGTCCTGGTCCACCATGAAGATCAGGTCCTCGGCGCTTTCCACCAGGGAGCGATACTTGGCCTCGGAGCGTTCCAACTCCGAGGCGTATCGGCTGATATCCCGTGTCTTGACGGCCACCTCGTGTTCCAGGATCGTGGACCAGCGCAGCTCGTACAGGATGATGATGACGGTTCCCAGGATGATGATGAAAATGATGATCCCCTGGAGAATGAATTGACCCTGGTAGACCGAATGAATGACGCCCTCGATTTCATCCGCAGGGGCCACCACCGCCACGGACCACAGGTAGGACATGTATGGCCCCTGGAGTCGCACGGGAGCGTAGGCGATGAGCTTCTCCATGGGTTCCACCGTATCCCGGTGCCATCCGGAAACGTACATGCCCTTGCCTTCCCGCCCTTGAAGCATTTCGTTGCGCTGGATCTCGTTGTTCCTGGCAAAGGAGATATTGGGATTGCGGTTGGTGCGAGCCTCGAAGGCGTT
>JARKQW010000292.1 GCA_029974695.1 Syntrophobacteraceae bacterium
AGGAGGAAGAAGACGAGCTCCAGATTGATGCCGACAGCGCCAGCCGGGTCACGGACCCCGTGAAGATGTATCTTCGGGAGATGGGGCAGGTTTCTTTGCTCACCCGCGAGGGAGAAGTGGAAATCGCCAAGCGCATAGAGATGGGCGAACGGGAAGTCTTCAATGCCATCATGGAATCCTCCATCGGCATTCGCGAGATCCTCAGCTTGAAGGAACGGCTCGAAAACAGTGTGGTTCGGCTCAACGACGTGGTTCGGGAGATGGATGAGGAAATCACCCCCGAAGAAGAAGAAATCCAGAAGAATCGCATCATCGGCATGCTGGAAAACGTACAGCGCCTCGACGAGGCCAACAAGATCATGCACATGACGCTCCTGCGGGAAGACACCACAGCGGAGGATGCCCAGGGGCTCAGACAGATGGTGCAGCAAAACAAAGAGCAAATCGTGAACCTTCTCAAGGGACTCCAGCTGGGAAGGCGTCATATCGACAGCATCATCGACAAGCTGCGTTTGTACCTGCGAAGGATCGAAAAATCCGAGCGGGATCTGGAGGAGTGTCTTCTGCGTTCAGGAAAGCCCTTCCAGGACTTGAAGCCCTTTTTCGAACGGCCCCAGGACGAAATGGAGTCCTACGCCCGGCAGATGGGAATTCAGCAGCAGGAGTTCCACGACCTGGTGTGCCGTGCCGTGGAAGCCAAAGACCGCATCGGTACCCTCGAGATGGAAGCCAAAATGGATTCCAAGACCCTCCGGGAAATCCTCCGGCGGGTGGAAGAAGGGATGCTCAGGGCCAAGTTGGCCAAGAGCGAGCTGATCGAAGCCAACCTGAGGCTGGTGGTGAGCATCGCCAAAAAATATACCAACCGGGGCCTTCAGTTCCTGGATCTCATTCAGGAAGGAAACATCGGCCTCATGAAGGCCGTGGACAAATTCGAATATCAGCGGGGCTACAAGTTCAGCACCTATGCCACCTGGTGGATCCGTCAGGCCATCACCCGGGCCATCGCCGATCAGGCCCGAACCATCCGCATTCCCGTCCATATGATCGAGACCATCAACAAGCTCATCCGAACGTCCCGTTACCTGGTACAGGAACTGGGCAGAGAACCCACACCGGAAGAAATCGCCGAAAAGATGGAATTCCCGGTGGAAAAGGTCCGCAAGGTCCTCAAGATCGCCAAGGAGCCCATCAGTCTCGAGACCCCCATCGGAGAGGAAGAAGACAGCCACCTGGGGGATTTTATCGAGGACAAGCGGGTTGCCTCGCCTGTGGACGCGGTCATCAACCTGAACCTGAGCGAACAGACCCGGAAGGCGCTGGCCACCTTGACTCCCCGGGAGGAGAAGGTCCTTCGGATGCGTTTTGGAATCGGCGAAAAGGCGGACCATACCCTCGAGGAAGTGGGGCAGGATTTCGCCGTGACCCGGGAGCGCATTCGACAGATCGAGGACAAAGCCCTTCGCAAACTTCGCCATCCCAGCAGGCGCAAGGAGCTCAAGAGCTTTATCGAAAGCTAGGGGTGGTTTGGGCTTGACAAGGTTTGAGCCCTCTCTTTATATACTCGCTGAATAGGGAAACTTCTTGGCAGGGGCCCATAGCTCAGCTGGAAGAGCCACCGGCTCATAACCGGTAGGTCCCTGGTTCGAGGCCAGGTGGGCCCACTAACGAACCCCATGATGAAGGTCATGAGAACGCCAACAAAAACAAAATTCTTTCTATTCCCTATACCGGGGAGGCGGATCCTAGGGATCCGGCAGAGGAAAGCGACGGAAACGCCAACGGTTCGGTTGGGGCGGTTCACGAGGGGTGTTCTGGGTGGAGCGCCCGTCTTCGTTTGGGGGGAGCTGGTGTAATATGGTGCGAGTAGTAGACCTCCTGAGATGGTTGGGCGCTCCCGCGC
>JARKQW010000217.1 GCA_029974695.1 Syntrophobacteraceae bacterium
AGAAAGACCGCCAATGTGATCCTTGGCAACGCCTACGGGATTCCGGGCATCGTGGTGGACACCCACGTGAGCCGGGTCGCCCAGCGCCTGGGTCTCACCCTCCAAAAGGACGCCGACAAGATCGAACGGGACCTCATGGCCCTGGTGCCCCGGGAACGCTGGACGCTGTTCTCTCACCAGATGATCCAACACGGACGAAACCTTTGCCGGGCTCGAAAACCCAGGACCGAGGCATGCCCCCTTCGCCCTCACTGCGATTTCGGCTCGGGACGTTCCACGTAAACCCTCCCGGTCAAACGAGGAATTCCCGTGACGCATTCTCCTCGTCTTTTACGGTCATGAGACTCCCCTGGGTCGCCCCCAGTCTCCATTCCACCCGGACCGGCCGGCCGGGGGGGGCGTCACTGTAGGAGACAACGATGGCGGCGGGCAAGGACAGGTCGGAGGGATCCACGGGGGCAAGGAGCAGCCCCACGGGACCCGGGTAATCCCGGACCCTCAGCAGGGCCTCGTTTTCGGAAGCCAGGCCGGACAGCCTCTCGTTGTCGATTCGTTGTCGTCCCACCAGGAGGACCACTCCCCCGGGCAAGCGAAAATGCCGTCCGTATTTGAGGAGTTCCACCTCCCGCAGGACCGTGTGGGGGCGATCGGCCAGGAGCAGCCGAAGCCTGCGGGCAAATCCCTCCTTGGTCAGCATGCATCCCCCGCCGGGTTGAGCATAATCCCGAATTCCGTAGGCTTCGGCCAGCATCATCTGCCTTTTGCGGGACCGCCCCTGCAGGTCCAGCAATTTCTCCCGGTCGATCTCCCCTCGGCTTTCCATGAGCGTGGGCGGCAAAAGCCGGGCGCTCAGAGGTCGCAGAATCCTTCCGCCATAGCCCGAGAGGTTTTCGACGCTTCGCAAAGCGTCTCGTCGTTGGCTCATGGGCCTCTGCCCCAGGACCTCGCCGGTAAAGAGAAAATCCGCTCCTTCGAGCTCCATGATCCTCCCCGCTTCCTGCAGCATGAGCCCGTGGCAGTCGATGCAGGGATTCATGTTCTTACCGTACCCGTAGCGAGGGTTCTTGAGCATCTCGAGATGGTGGTCCCCGATATCGACGATGCGAAGGGGGATTCCCAGGGTTAGGGACAGGTTGGACGTGTTCCTGGGGCGGAAAAAGGGAGTGGTGAAGACGATCCCCACCAGGTCCAGGTCCTGCTCCTGCAAAACTTTCACCGCAAGAATGCTGTCCAGCCCGCCGCTAACGAGACCGACTCCTTTGAGCTTCCTTGTCATTCCTGTCCCTTTACGGGCAATTTCCGTGCCTCGACCGGCAGGCCGCCTGCCGGGGCACGGGGTTCTTTCTCGACCGGGGCCTCCGGGGAAAAACCTTCGTCCCGGCAGCCGCTGCGGTATGGATTCAAGTCCAGACTCACCCGCAAAAATCCCAGGTCTCCGAAACGGCTCAGGATCTCCCTGCGATTTCCCGGGTCTGCAAACAGGGCAAAATCGCCCTCTTCCACTTCGATCCGCACCCCCTGCCCTTCCCGGCGGACCCTCACCTGACGACACCCCAGCCGCCACAGAAGATCTTCGGCCCCTTCGATTTGACCCAGGAGCGGGGCCGAGAGGGGAGTCCCATAAGGGATTCGGGTGGCAAGACAGGACTGGGGCGGCCGGTTCCAAAAGGAGAGACCGGCGGCCGCAAGAATGTCGCGCATGGCGGGCTTGTCCAGCTCGGCTTCCTCGAGGGGACTGAGAATCCCCAGCTCCTTGAGGGCCCTCCGGCCGGGGCGAAATCCCCGGTCTCCGGCGTGAGTGCCGTCCAGAAGACGGGTGCAGCCCGCTTGCCGGGCCTTTTCCCCCAGCCGGGACAGGATCTCTTTCTTGCAGTGGTAGCAGCGATCCGTCGAGTTCTCCCGGATGGGGGGCGAATCCAGGAGCGGGAGTTCCACGAGTTCGAGGGGGAGGTCCAGCTCCTGTGCCGTTTTCAAAGCCCGAGCGTATTCCCGACGGCTCAGGAGGGGACTGACCGCCAGCAGGCACAAGGGTCTTCGGCCCCGGAACGTGCGGATGAACCAGGCCAGAAACGAGCTGTCCAGCCCGCCCGAAAAGGCGACGGCAGGCGTTGCGTCCGGTGAAAGCACCGAGGCCAGGGCCCGGAGCTTGTCCGGGTGAGGGAGGGATTCGGGAAGCATCCTCGTTACCGTTTCGAAGAAAGGACGAATGGGGGGCCTCATACGAAAAGGGGGTCCCGAACGCGCTTTGGATTCTCGAGCGCGGACGGGCGGGAAGACATCCCCTCCGAACCTGCGGCGGCCTGCGGGCAGGGAGCGCCGAGAATCCCGCACGAGCCGGACTCAGGCAACGGGTTCACACCCCACGTTCACCGTGAGCGAAGGCGTCTCCTCGCGCTTTTCAGGAAGGACGGTGGGCAGCAATTGCTGCGGCTCCCCCAGGAGGAACTCCCCTTTGGAGATCCAATCCTTGAGGATGTTGGCGATCTCTTTTGCCCGGACATAGCTGGACAGGGGAACCGTGGGGACCTGCTTTCCTTCCACCGTGATGGTCCCGGAGCGGAGCTGGGCGTAGTTCACTTCACAGAGCGGCTCGGTGCGGCCAAAGCTGTAGTCCCGGACCTGGGTCACGATCTCTTCGTCGGAGACCCCGGTGTGCAGGGCCATCTCCTCGTTCAACACGGGGATGGGAATCCCGAGCCCCACCGCCAGGGAGCAGCCGTAGCCCAGGAGACTCACGCCTTTGATCCACCGGGCACTCATCTGCTTGAGGTCCCCCATGACCATCAGGGTCCCTGCAGGAGCACGGGGGACCCCGTTTTCGGATCGCGGAACGTGGGGATTGTGCTGAGAACCGGGCCATACGACGAAACCCTGGGCTCCTCCCAGAAAAATCCGGGTCCCCAGGCCCACCGTTCGATAGAACGGGTCGTTCAAAAGTGGGCTCAGCTGGCCCGAGGTCGAGTAGTTGGCGTTGCCCATCCTGGGCTTGAGGGTCCCCATGTAGGTGTAGATGGTCTTCTGAGAAAGGTTTACGGCAACGTTGTAGTTCTGGTACCCGTTACGGGGGTTGCAGAGGACCGCATAGGGAAGGTCCTTCAACGTGACGGTCATCTCGACCTTGCGATTGGGATAGCAGTCGGTTCCGTAAGCCTCGGCCCTCAGGCGGACCGGCTTGCCGTCCACCAGGTCGTGAAGAACATGGCCGCCGCCGTACTCGAAATGGCCGGGGGCAATCTTGTTCAAGGGATCGTCGAAAGCGGGCTCCGTGGCCCCGATGTACAGATCCACCGCCGCCAGGCCCGCATAGGTCGGCACATCGTTGAGCCAAACCCGGGCGGCTTTGATGGGAGGCTTGGTGTGCCCAAAATTGATGAACGCGCCCGAAGAACACATAGGAGCGAAGGTTCCGGTGGTGACCACGTCCACTTCCCGGGCGGCCCGGGCCGGTCCCTTCTTCTTCACGATGCCGATCATTTCCTCGGCCGTGACCACAACCGCTTTCCCCTTGCGAATCTTCTCGTTGATTTCCTGGTAGGTCTTCTGTACTGCTCCCATGGCTGTCCTTTGTGCGGGAATGATACTCCGCGCAGTTCGAATCAACGGTTACCGAGCCTCCTTCTCGATTCTTGGGACCCTTTGGTTCCCACAGGCATCGAGGGCTCTCTCCCGCGCCGACAAAGCCGGACCCGCCGGCCGCCCTACGGCTGGGAATGTATAACATGAGACCCATTGCCGATCAATCCATTCAGATTCCGCCAACGAACCAAGGGGATGAGAAATCCTCCGGGACGAGGAAATCAGGAATTCGAGGGGGTCGCCGGATCGGCCTCCAGGACCTTTAGGAGCCCTTCCGGCACAACCCGGGACTTCCAGGTTCGGTCGATGGCAACCATGGTGGCACGGCCCTGGGCGATGAGATCCCTTCCGTCGGCCGGGTAGAATTGGAACCCAAAGGTGAGGGATTTGGGTTTGATCTTTTCGACGAACACAAGGAGCCGAAGCTCGGCCCCGTACCACACGGGCCGATAGAAGTCGCAGGACGCCCCGGCGATGGGAAGACCGTATCCTTCTTCGGGATTGCGGAAGGTCTTCTCGGGGGCCAAACCCCGGGATCGGAGGAATTCCTCGATGCCGCGGTGGAAATAGCGGAAGTAGGAAACAAAATACACCACTCCGTAGGGGTCGGTGTCGCCAAAACGCACCCGGATGGAAATCTCCAGGGATCGGGGGACGGACACGGTACGAGCGTCGGTCATAGCGGCCTCCTCGGGTTTGGAGTTGGGGGTACGAGGCCGGGGGGAACGACGGCCCCGCGGTTGGTTCTTGTGTTCGCACAGGGTGCGGCCTATAATTCGATGTATACCTCAGGAGGACGACGTTTGGGCGCAAAAAGTCGGGGCGGCGCTTCATCTGAATTTTGAACGAGAGAAACGAGGATTGCCTTGAGCGACAACGATCTTGAATCTATGCCCGCAGAACCGGAGAGGGCACTCAGCCTCTACGAGGACGGAATCCACCGGGCCCTGTCCCTGGACCTGGAGGGAGCGTCCCGGCGCTTTGAAGAGGTGATTGCCCTGGACCCTCGTCACGTGGGGGCCCGGTGCAATTTGGGAGCCATTCTTCGGCTCCAGGGAAGAACCGACGAAGCTCTTGGAAACTTTCAGCAGGCCCTTCGCATCGATGCCGGGCAGGCCCGCACCCTGTCCAACCTGGGCGCCGTATTCCACGATCAGGGCAGGATCCAGGATGCTGAGCTTGCGTTTTGCCGGGCCATCCGGTTGGACCCGACCCTGGGGGAAGCCCACTATAATCTCTCCCTTCTCTACTGCCGTCGGCAACAGTTCGATCGAGCCTGGAATCACGCTCGGGAGGCGGCGGGGTTGGGAATGAGGGAGGGAGCGGTGCTGCTGGAAGAGATCGAACGGCTCATGGAGCGGTGAGCCCGCCCGGTTCCTCCTGCCTCCCGGCCCGGAACCCATGTGCCGTGCCGCTTTGCGGGCCCTCCACCGCAGAAAACGTTGCCAGTGCTCAATTTCTTTCCCTTGGGTCCGTGAAACCATTTGACAAGGCGAACCGTTTTTTGTAGGATCTTGCCACTCGATATGGAGTGCTGGCAACCTCCGGTTGCATCTCGAATCCCTCCTCTTATGCGGCTTCTGTGCGGACGTTGAACGGTTGTTTTTGGCCGGGCATACTCGTCGAGAATTCACAGCTTTTTATGGAGTCAAGGGGGCGGTTTTGGGGCCCCCGAAGAGCGGGTCGGAATATTTCCGGCATGTTTCAGTTCCTCGTAACACGAATTAGCAGCCTGCATCAATTTCTTTATCTTCATCAACAGTATCGGAAGTCTCCGCCGGTTTTGGTCCGGGGAGAGGGAATCATTCCCGGGCGGTTCGTCTTGCTGTGAGCACAAAGAGGGAAGATCGATCGGCAGAAATGAGGGATGCCGCAGAAGGGTTGCTATCTCAGGCAAGAATCTTGATCCCACCAGGCCATTTCAACGCTTCTTTCGGGTGCGCCGGCAAGCCGGGGGAAGTGGGTGGGGCTTGGTCCGTTCGGTGGATATAACATCCGCCCTGCAGCATCCTCAGGTGGAGGTTGCCGGACGACCTCCACGGGTCCTCCCTATAAAGTCACTACATTCTACTGAACGACTTTCGAAAATTATTGAGAGCAAGAGTCATGCCCATCTTTCCTCGCGAATGCGATGAATGCGGCAAGCCTGAGGAGAGCTTCAGGTTTTGTGAGGACCGCTGTATGTTGCAGAGCTGTCCCGAATGCACGTTTTTGTTGCAGCTCTACGGCACTGGATGCGGAAATGTCCGCGTGTATTATTTGTGTCGTCCCTGTTATGAGAAACGCATTGCTCGGGGCTATGTGGAGCCCTAGGAAGGAGGTGTAGGCTGGACAGTGCAAGATCTCTGTAAACAGCGGATTTTGCAGGCTTGCGCTTGGATGCGCCGGCAAGGGGGACAACGCCTGCATGCCCCCAAAATCGAGAACATATGCACCGTGTAGGCCCCAGACATCGGAAAACCCAACACTGTCCAGAGTCGAAAGCTACTATGCATAACCTGTCGGCGTTACGTTAACTTAACGGGAAAAAGGAGGATTACATGGATATCGACAAAAGGATGACGCTCAAGGATGCGGTGGCAAAATTCATCCATGATGGCGATACGGTCTACTATGGGGGCTTCCAGATTGCCGTCCCTATGGCTCTGACTCACGAAATCATCAGGCAGAAGAAACGACACCTTACTACGATAGAATCCTCCACGGACGTCGGCGGCCTGGACCTTTTGGTGGGCGCCGGCTGTGTTTCCGAAATGCATACAGCCTGGGTCATGAACTGGTACGTGAAAGCCCCCTACTGCATTCGCCGGGCTTTCAACAAAGGCCACCTCAAGAGGTACGACATCTCCAACTTCGGCGCCACCTCCGCCATGATGGCAGGCTTTCTCGGCATTCCCTTCATCCCCATCCGGGGGAACACCGGCACGGATATGGTCAAACACAATCTCATGGATCTCAGGACGATCCAAGATCCCTTCACCGGCCAGAACACCACCGTGGTGCGTGCGTGGCGCGCCGACGTGGCCATTATCCACGCCCAGAAGGCCGACCGTCTGGGCAACGTGGTCTCCTACGGCACACGGGGTGTCACGGACGAGTTTGGCGCCATGGGAGCCAAACGGGGTGTGGTCGTCACCGCCGAGGAGATCGTGGAGCCGGAAGTCATCCGCAGCGACCCGGACCGGGTCATCGTTCCCTACTACAAGACCCTGGCCGTTGTTCATTGCCCTTGGGGCGCCCATCCATCGGCCAGCCGCGGCTACTACGGTTTGGATATTCGGTTCTGCCAGTATCAGGGCAGATACGAGCGGCACGCGGAGCTCCTGCCTTACTTTCTCGATGAATGGATCTACGGCTGCGAGGACCACGCTGCGTACATGAAGAAATACGTAGACACCTTCGGCCAGGAAGCCCTGGACCGTCTAAAGCCCATTCTCGGGTTCAAGCCGAAGCTGGATGTGGACTACGGGTACCACGATCCGGCAGTCTGGAAGGGTGTGCCCATGTACACGGATGACCGGCTCAAGGCCTACGAAGAGGCACTCGCGAAGAAAGGGGGAAAATAATCATGGCCGACTATAAACTGACCGAGCTCATGACAATCCGCTGTGCTAAGGAAATCAAGGACGGAGAGGTTGTTTTCGTGGGAGTGGGACTTCCGATCGTTGTTGCGGCCTTCGCCTTTGCCACCCACGCTCCCAACATGATCATGTTCACCGAGGGTGGTGCCATTCGGGCCACCCCTCCCCGGGGTCTCGCCATCACTGTGGATGACCCGGCTCTTTTCACCGAGGCTGACGCCACCTTCGGCATGCTGGCCACCATGGCAGCCCTCCAGCGGGGCGAGGTCGACGTGGCCTTCATCGGCGGCGCCCAGATCGACAAGTTCGGCAACATCAACTCCACGGGCGCCGGCGACTGGTCCAAAAAGGAGAGCTTCACCTACTTTGCCGGAAGCGGCGGGGCCAACGACATGGCCACCTCCGGCAAACGAGTCCTCGCCATCAT